>JBGASI010000499.1:0-3719 GCA_044229815.1 Vicinamibacteria bacterium
ACGAGTAGTACGGTCATGGGGTCCACCTCCTGCCTGGCCTTGCTGCAAGAGCCGAGCCCATGTTCCGCGAGTTGGCGAGTTTCCCTCGAACCACCTGAGGGTATGAGACTAACGTCGGACCGTGGAGACTCTCTTCAGGTAGGGCTATCCGCTGAGAACATCAACGCCCGGTGTAGAGAATGGCGACGGCGACTCGCTAAGCAACTAACGAGAATGGGTTTACTTGGTAGTTGAACTACTCAACGTCTAGTTGAGGAATTCGAGAGGGCCACGGATGGTCTAAACGGGCCGAAGCGTCCTCGTGGGCCCGCGCGCGCGGAGGGGGAGATCAGCGGGTGAGGTGGAAGGCGACGGTCGCCTCGTGCTCGGCGAAGGGGTTCGGCTCGAGGCGGATCCACACCCCGTCGGGCGCGGACTCCAGGGTCCACCGTCCTTGCGGGCAGGCCTGCGACGCCGCCTCCGGCAACGAGCGCGCCTTCGGGAGCACTCGCGCGCGCAGGCGCGCCAGGCGGGTCCGAAGGACGAGCCGGGTCAGTTCCAGCTCCGCTCGAAACGCGGCCTCGCGCCGACGCACCCAGGGGGCGAGGTCCAGGCTCTCCGGCCTCAACGGGCTCCAGGCCGCCAACCGTGCGGTCGCCTGCCGCCCGGCGCCCGCGGCCGCGCCGGCCGCGCCCGCGAGCACCGCCGCGCCATCGGCCGCCACCAGGCGCAGGACCGGTCGCTCGAGCGGCCCCTGGACGTACCTGTAGAAGGCCGAGCGGGCCACCTGCCTCTCGGCCAGGAGGGCCTCGGCCCCGCGCTCCAGCGGCACGTCGCCCCCAAGCCGCAGGAAGGCCTCGGCGGGGCCGAAGCGTCTGGCCGTGGCCGCTCCGCGCAACTGCCCCTCGATGCGGACGTGGAGCAGCAGGGCGCGCAGCGTGACGAACTGCTCCGGTTCGCCGGCCAGCAGGTCCAGCAGTTCTCCCGGGATCGCCCCCAGCGGCCGGGTCCCGCGCTCGAGCCGGTCGAGCAGTCCCTCCCAGCCGGCCGGGACGGACGTGAGCCGCCGCAGCGCGCCCAGCAGTCGCCGGTCCTGGCCGAGCGCGTGGACCCGGGCGGCCGTCTCGGGCCGATCGCGCAGCGAGGCCGTGAGCCGTTCGGCGGCCGCCAGGACGTCCTCGACGCCGGCCGCCCCGGCCTCGTCCCGCTCGACCGCCGTCGCCAGCAGCGCGTCGTGCAGCAGCGAGAGCGTCGCCGCCCGGAACGCGAGGCGATCGTCGGTACGGCTCGACGCGCCCCAGGCGACGGCCCCCGCGCCGAGCAGGTGAGCCTGCAGGCCGGCGACGGCAGGCTGCTGCGTGCCCAGCCAGGCGCGCAGGACGTCCGGGAGGCCGGGCCCGTGGTCGTCGGCCTGCCGTTCCAGCCCGCCCACGAAGCGAGCGAGCGTGCCCTTCATCACCTCGAGGCCCGACCCGATCTCGACGATCGCGCGCGCCGCCGGGCTCGGCTCGCCCGCGGCGGCCCGGGAGGCCGGCACGGCCGCGGGGTCGAGCGCCCGCACGGCGCGCTCGGCACGGCCGGCGGCGAGGCTCGCCAGGAGGTTGCCGCCCACGAGCCACAGGCCGACCGCCAGCAGCTCGATCCCGGCGATCCGACGCCAGGGCAGGAGGGCCGGTCGCGCCCGGCGCAGCAGCGCGCCGGCGAGGCCCAGGGCCGCGAGGAAGAGCAGCGCGAGGGCGAACGTGGGCATGGTTCGTCTCCGAGCCCCGGGTTGCGACCCCTGCGAGCGCGGGGCCGGCGCCGCGGCTAGCGCCCGCGGACCTGCTTCACGATCGCGAGCGTCTGCGCGACCTTCGCGGCGAGGCCGTCCCAGTCCTTCGCCGCGAGGACCTCCTTCGTGATGAGGTTCGAGCCGATGCCCACGCAGGCGACGCCCGCCTTGAACCAGGCGGAGAGCGACGCCTCGGTCGGCTCGACGCCGCCCGTGGGCATGATCGAGGTCCACGGGCAGGGGCCGCGCACGGACTTCACGAACGACGGGCCGCCCACCTCCGCGCCGGGGAAGATCTTGACGATCTCGCAGCCGAGCTCCTCCGCGGCCGACACCTCGGACGCCGTGCCGCAGCCGGGCGAGTACGGGATCTTGCGCCGGTTGCAGGCCCGGGCGACCTCGGCGTTGAGCACGGGGCCGACCACGAAGCTGGCGCCGTTGTTGATGTAGAGCGAGGCCGTGCCAGGGTCGACCACCGAGCCCACGCCGGTGATCATCTCCGGCAGCTGCGCGGCGCAGAACTTCTCGAGGTCACGGAAGACCTCCCAGGCGAAGTCGCCGCGGTTCGTGAACTCGAGAAGCCGCGCCCCGCCGCGGGCGCAGGCGCGGGCGACGGCCGTCACCACCTCCGGGTCGTGGTGGTAGAAGACGGGCACCAGCCCGGTGTCGTACATCGCGTTGAGCACGTCCAGCCTTCGGTAGCGAGCCATGGGTCCCTCGTGTCGGTCGTTCCGCCCCTCATGTTCCGTGAGGAACGAGGGCCTCGCCTGCCGGCAGCGGGGTCGCGGCCGGGTTCCAGGCCTGGGCCTGGCGCACGACCGCGCGCACCGCCCAGCGCACCGCGCGCCGCACGGGGGGCGAGAGCGCCTCGCCCATCCCGAAGCTCGCGCCGGCCACGCTGACGACCGACGCCCGCGGCGCGCGCCCGTAGAGCGCCTCGGCGAAGAGCAGCAGCGCCTGGGGGCTCAGCGAGTGGGCGAGCGGGTTGCTGCCGGCCTGGGGCGCCACGGGTTCGCGGCGGATCTCGCCCGGCGCGCCGTCGCGTCGGGCGTCGACGAAGACGACGCCCGCCGCGCGGCTGACGCACTCCGCCATCTCCGGCGTGAGCTGGTGGGCGTGACGCAGGTGCAGCGCCGGCAGGCCTGGCCGCGGCCGCAGCCGGCGCAGCCCCTCGAGCACGTGCCAGGCGACGCCGTCGTCCTCGCGCAGGGGATTGCCCCAGGCGATCACGAGTACCGCGTCGGGGCAGTCGAGCTCGGCCACCGGCTCAGCCCCGCGCGACGCTGTCGAGCAGGCGGCCGTCGGCCGAGAAGAGCTCCAGCGCGAGCGGCATCTCGCCGTAGGCGTGGGTCGAGCAGGACAGGCACGGGTCGTAGGCGCGGATGCCCGCCTCGACGCGGTTGAGCATCCCCTCCTTCAGCTTGTCGCCCTTCACGTAGTGGCGGGCGATCTGCAGCACGGTCTGGTTCATCGCGAGGTTGTTCTGGCCGGTCGCGATGATCAGGTTCGCCTGGCTGATCAGCCCTCCCTCCCTCACCTTGTAGTGGTGGAAGAGCGTCCCGCGCGGGGCCTCGCAGCAGCCGACGCCCTCGAAGCGGTTGCGGCGGGCGAAGGCCATCACGTGCGGCGTGCAGATCTCGGGGTGGCCGAGCAGCTCCTCGATCCGCTCCACGCAGTAGAGGATCTCGATCAGCCTCGCGTAGTGGTAGTGGAAGGCCGAGAGCACGGCCCCGCGGCCGAGCTGGCGGAACTCGGCCAGCTCGCGGTCCGCGAGCGGGGTGCCGCAGTGCGAGGCCACGTTGAGCCGCGCCAGCGGGCCGACCCGGTACATGCCGCCCGGGTAGCCGAGCGGCTTGTAGTACGGGAACTTGAGGTAGGTCCAGGGCTCGACCGCCTCGCCGATGTAGTCCTGGAACTTCTGGGTCGGCAGCTGGTCGGCCACGACCTGCCCGGTCGAGTCGACGAAGCG
>JBGASI010000500.1:0-7058 GCA_044229815.1 Vicinamibacteria bacterium
CTCACGGCCGGTGCGCTGGCCCAGGCCGAGTACGAGCGCCTGCTCGTGGTGGCCCCGGGCTCGGCCCGGGCCCACCAGCTGCGAGGCGAGTCCCTCGCGGCGCAGGGTCAGGCGACGGAGGCCGCGGCCGAGCTCGAGGCGGCCCTCGCGGCCGGGCCGCCGTCCGTCGAGGTGCTGGTCGCGCTCGGCGACCTGAGGCGAGGGAAGCTCGACTTCGCCGCGGCGCGCGGCGACTACGCCAAGGCCCTCGAGCTGCTGCCCGGCTCCTACGACGCCCTCTACGGCCTCGGGGTGTGCGACTCGTACGTGGGAGAGCACGCGCGGGCGGCCGAGCTGTTCCGGCGCGCCCTGCGCGTCGCGCCCGACTCCGCCCCGGCGCTCCTCGCGCTCGGGATCTCGCTCTTGCAGCTGGGACAGGCGGCGGAGGCCGTGGCGGAGCTCCAGAAGGCGACGCGGCTCGAGCCCCGGATGCGCCAGGCCCACTACCAGCTGGGGCGCGCCTACCAGACACTGGGACGCTCGGCCGAGGCGGGGACCGCCTTCGCGCGGGCGCAGGAGCTGCTGCTCCAGGAGCGTCAGGCCGACGCGGCGCATCCCGATCTCAACCCGGAGCCCCGCCCATGAGGATCGCCTTCGGCCTCTCGCTGCTCCTGCTGCTCGCGGACGGCCGGGCGCTGCCGCCGACGCTCGTCGTCCCGCCCGCGTCGCCCACCGACGCCGCGGGCGTCACCTTCGTCGACGTCACGCGCAGCGCCGGGCTCTCGGGCTTCCAGCGCCACTCGGGCGGCGCGGCCAAGGACTACATCCTCGAGGCCAAGGGCGGCGGCCTCGCGCTGCTCGACTACGACGGCGACGGCTGGCTCGACCTCTACCTCGTCAACGGGGCGAGCTTCGCGGCCTTGCAGGGCCGCGAGGAGGCGCCAGCGGCCGCCCTCTTCCACAACAACCGCGACGGCACATTCACAGACGTGACCGCGGCGGCGGGTGTCGCCAACCGCGGCTGGGGCCAGGGCGCCTGCACGGGCGACTACGACAACGACGGCGACGAGGACCTCTACGTCACGAACTTCGGCCTCAACCGGCTCTACCGCAACGACGGCGCGGGGCGCTTCAGCGAGCGGGCGGGGGCGGCCGGCGTCGGCCTGGGCGGCTGGTCCACGGGCTGCGCCTTCGGCGACTACGACGGCGACGGCCGGCTCGACCTCTTCGTGGCCGGCTACATCGTCCTGGACCTCGAACGGCTGCCGCCCTCGCCCTCGGGCGCGGCTCGCTCGGCCGGGGTCCCGGGCGAGGGGCCGGCGAAGGGCTCGGGGGGCATGCAGGCCGCGTATCGCCCGGGCGAGGCCTACTGCCGCTACCGCGGGCAGCCCGCGATGTGCGGCCCGCGCGGGCTCAAGGGCGCGCCCGACCACCTGTTCCACAACGACGGCAACGGCTCCTTCACGGACGTCAGCCTCGCGGCCGGCGTCGCCGACGCGAGCGGGTACTACGGCATCGGTGTCGCCTTCTTCGACTTCGACGACGACGGGAAGCTCGACCTGTTCGTGGCCAACGACTCCTCGCCGAACTACCTGTACAGGAACCGCGGCGACGGCACGTTCCAGGACGTCAGCTTCGCCTCGGGGGCCGCCTTCAACGAGGCCGGCCAGGAGCAGGCCCACATGGGCGTGGCGGTCGGGGACTACGACCGCGACGGCCGGGACGACCTGCACGTCACCAACTTCGAGAACGACGCGAACATCCTCTACCACAACGACGGCGGCGGCCTCTTCTCGGAGGCCACCTACCCCGCGGGCGTCGGCACCCCGAGCGTTCCCTTCGTGGGCTGGGGCACGAACTTCCTCGACTACGACAACGACGGCTGGCCCGACCTGCTGGTGGCCAACGGCCACGTCTACCCCTGGGTGGGCGAGCTCGACTGGAACACCTCGTACGAGCAGCGGGTGCTGCTGTTCCGCAACCTCAAGGGCCGCTTCGTGGAGGTGGGCCGCGGCGGCGGCGAGGGCCTCGCCGCGACGCGCAGCATGCGCGGCTCCGCGACCGGGGACCTCGACAACGACGGCGACGTGGACGTCGCGGTCAACCCGATCGACGGCGAGCCGCTGCTGCTGCGCAACGACGGCGGTCAGCGCGCGGGCCACTGGCTGACGCTGCGCCTGGTCGGCGACCCCGCGCGGCGCTGTCCACGCGACGCCACCGGCAGCGTGGTCTTCCTGACCGCGGGCGGCGGCCGGCAGCGCGGCGACGTGGCGAGCGGCCGCAGCGTGATGTCGCAGTCCGACCGCCGCGTGCACTTCGGCCTCGGGGCGGCGACGCGGGTCGAGAGGCTCGAGGTGCGCTGGGCGAACGGCGCCGTCGTCTCGTACGACGTGCCCGCCGTCGACCGCGAGATCCGCATCGACGAGGCCCGCGGCGTCGTCAGCGCGCCCTAGCCGGCAGCCGACGCCGCGCGCGGCCGTGCTACGATCCGCGCACCATGCGCACTGCCCTGCTGCTCTCCGCCCTCGCCCTCCTCGCCCCCGGCCGCGTCCTCGCCGCCGAGCCCCCCGCCGCGATCGCGCCGGACCGCGTCAGCTCGCTCTTCAACGGCAAGGACCTCGCCGGCTGGGAGGCCGACGTCCCCGCCCGGGACACGGACCAGAACGCCCCGGACAGCTTCGTGGTGCGCGACGGCATGCTGGTCAGCCGCGGCAAGCCCGAGGGCCACCTGCTGACGAAGCAGGTCTACCGCGACTACCGGCTCGTGGCCGAGTACCGCTTCACCGGCAAGGGCGGCAACTGCGGGATCCTGGTGCACGCCTCGCGGCCGCGCGCGCTCTACAAGATGTTCCCGCAGTCGATCGAGGTGCAGATGAACAGCGGGGACGCCGGCGACTTCTGGTGCATCCAGGAGAACATCGACGGCTCCGAGAAGCCCCTCGGGGAGTGGAACACGATGGTGATCGAGGCCCGCGGCCGCACCGTGAAGGTCTGGGTCAACGGCACCCTGGTCAACGACGGCTTCAACGCGACGGCCGACCGCGGGCGGATCGCGATCCAGGCCGAGGGCACCGAGGTCGAGTTCCGCAAGGTCGAGATCGGCCCGCTGCCCGCCGCGTCGAAGTAGCGCGACGTCAGCCGCGATGAGGCTCGGCCTCGTCCTCCTCGCGCCGGCGCTCGGACTGCTGCCGGCCGTCGAGGCGCCGCGGGCCGTCGCGCCGGCCACGCGCTTCGTCGACGTGACCGACGCGGTGGGCCTCGATTTCCGGCACGTCTCGTCGTCCACCGCGCAGAAGTACCTGCCGGAGACGATGGGCTCCGGGGTGGCGCTGCTCGACTACGACGGCGACGGGCGCCTCGACGTCTTCTTCGCGAACGGGGCGCGGATCGACGACCCGATGCCCGCGGGAAAGCTGCCGGTCAAGGACGCTCCACGCTACTGGAACCGGCTCTATCGGCAGCAGCCTGACGGCCGTTTCGTGGACGTGACGGTCGCCGCGGGGCTCGCGGGCGCGGGCTACAGCCAGGGGGTCGCCGTCGGCGACTACGACAACGACGGCGACGAGGACCTCTACGTCACCGGCGTCTTCGGGAACCAGCTCTACCGCAACGAGGGCAATGGCCGCTTTACCGACGTGACCGCCGAGGCCGGGGTCGCGGGCGGCGGCTGGTCCTCGAGCGCGGCCTTCGTGGACTTCGACCAGGACGGCCGGCTCGACCTCTTCGTGGGCCGCTACATGGAGTGGTCCTTCGAGGACAACCCCCGCTGCAGCGCCGCCTACAACCCCTTCCGCGAGCAGGCCTCGGACGCCCCCCGCGCCTACTGCCACCCCAACCTGTTCAAGGGAAAGACGGCGCTGCTCTTCCGCAACGAGGGCGGCGGGCGCTTCCGCGACGTCTCGAAGCAGGCCGGCGTCGCCAACCCCGACGGCAAGTCGCTCGGCGTCGCGATGGCCGACTTCGACGGCGACGGCTTGACCGACCTCTTCGTCGCCAACGACGCGGTGCAGCAGTACCTCTACCGCAACCGGGGGGACGGCCGCTTCGAGGACGTGGCGCTCGAGGCCTTCTCCGCCTTCGACCAGGACGGCAAGGCCTTCTCCGGCATGGGGGTCGACTTCGCCGACTACGACAACGACGGCCGAGCGGACGTCGTGGTCACGAACCTCTCCAACCAGTGCTACGCGCTCTACCGCAACCTGGGCGACCGCACGTTCTCCTACGAGACCCACGCCTCGGGCCTGGGACGCATCAGCCTGCTCTCCTCGGGCTGGGGCGTGCGCTTCCTCGACTACGACAACGACGGCTGGAAGGACCTCTTCCTCGTCCAGGGCCACGTCCTCGACACGATCGAGATGACCTCGCCCCACCTGCGCTACCGCCAGCCGCCGCTGCTCGCCCGCAACGAGGAGGGCCGCTTCCGCGACGTCTCGGCCGGCGCGGGCGAGGTCTTCCGCGCGGCCTGGGCGGCGCGCGGCCTCGCGATCGGGGACATCGACGACGACGGCGACCTCGACGTGGTGGTGAGCACGCTCGACGACCGCGGGAGGATCCTGCGCAACGAGGGCGGCAACGCCGGCCACTGGGTCGAGCTGCGGCTCGTCGGCCGGCGCAGCAACCGCGACGGCATCGGCGCCGAGGTGCGCCTGACCACCGCCTCGGGCAAGCTGCGCCAAGCCACCTGCCGCACCGCCGGCGGCTACCTCTCGGCCGGCGACCGCCGCGTCCACCTCGGCCTCGGCGAGGAGAAGGCGATCCAGTCGATCGAGATCCGCTGGCCCAGCGGGATCCTCCAGCGCCTCACCGACGTCGCGGTCGACCGCATGATGACGGTCAGCGAGCCCGAGGCCCGACCCTAGTCCGTCCGCCGCCGCCCCTTGCACCGGGTGCTACAGTCTCCGCGGTCTCGTCAGACGGCGGGCCAAGAGCCTCGCCGCATCAGCAGGAGGGCGACATGGATCGACGCGCGGCGGTTCAGGGTCTGATGGCAGTCGCGGCGGCGGCGCCGCTGGCCGGGCTGGCCGCCGGCGCCACGCGCCGGCGTCCGCTGCCCGGCTCGGGGTACGTCCCGGCCACCGGGGACAAGACGAAGCCCCCGAAGCAGAAGATGGTGCTGGTGGGCGCGGGCAGCGCCATGTTCACTCAGGGCATCGTGATCGACTGGATCAAGCAGCAGCCCGAGGGGGAATGGGAGATCGCCCTCGTCGACATCAACCCGGTGATCCTCGAGGCCACCGAGAAGATGGTGCGGCGCTTCATGAGCGTCGCCGACCGGCCGGCGAAGATCACGGCCAGCGTCGAGCGCAAGGACGTGCTCGACGGCGCCACGATCGTGATCTGCACGATCGGCGTCGGCAGCCGCCGGGCCTGGGAGCAGGACGTCTTCGTGCCGCGCCAGTTCGGCGTCTTCCAGTCGGTCGGCGACTCGGTGGGTCCCGGCGGCGTGTCGCGCGCCATGCGCATGATCCCGCCGATGGTCGCGATCGCCAGCGACTGCGACCGCATGTGCCCGAACGCCCGCTTCATCAACTACGGCAACCCCATGACCGCCGTCGTCCGGGCGCTGTGGAGGAAGACGAACGTGCGGGCGCTGGGGCTGTGCATGGGCACCGAGGACTCGCTGCTCACCCTCGCCCGCCTGGCCGGCGTGCCGCCGAAGAGCCTCTCCGCCCGCTGGGCGGGGCTCAACCACCTCACGTGGATCCTGGAGTGCCGGTCCGAGGGGCGGGACCTGTGGCCCGTCATCCGGGCCGGGCTGGCCGCGCGGCGGGCCCACGGGATCGACAAGACGAGCTGGGCCTCTCCCTTCGGCCAGGAACCGCATCCCGAGATGCTCACCTACCCGTTCAGCTGGGAGCTCTTCGACGAGTTCGGCGCCTTCCCCGCCCCGATGGACCGGCACGTCACCGAGTTCTTCCTGGAGCGCTTCCCGCGAGGCCAGTACTACGGCAGCACGCTCGGGGTGGACGCGTACTCGTTCGAGCGGACGATCGCGCACGGGGACCGGATCTACGACGAGACGCTCAAGATGGCCGGGCAGTCCGGCCCGATGGACAAGGCGAAGCTGCTCGGCACGACCGGCGAGCACGAGCAGGCGCTCGAGATCCTGGACAGCTTCTTCTACGACCGGCGCCGCTGGTACTCGGCCAACGTCCCGAACGACGGCATCGTCTCGAACCTGCCCCCGGACGCCATCCTGGAGGTCCCGGCCGTCGCCACGCAGGAGGGAATGATCGCGCCGCCGCTCGGCGAGATCCCGGTGCCGATCGCCTCGGTGCTGCTGCGCCGCCTCGGCGCGGTGGAGGCGACGGTCGACGCGGCGCTCACCGGCAACCGCAAGACGATGGCGCAGGCCCTCGTCCTCGACGGCGGCGTGAGCGACTACGCCACCGCCGAGAAGCTGACCGAGGCGCTGCTCAAGGCACAGGCCGAGCACCTGCCGCAGTTCCGCTGAGCCGTCGGGCGCTGGCGCCGGTCACGGGAAACGCTATGATCGGCGCCGCACGGGAAACGCTATGATCGGCGCCGCGCCATGAAGTTCATCGCCACCGATCTGCCGGGCGTGACCCTGATCGAGCCGGACGTCTACCGCGACGCGCGGGGCTTCTTCCTCGAGACCTGGCACCAGCAGAAGTACGCCGAGGCCGGCATCGCCGGGCCCTTCGTGCAGGACAACCACTCGCACTCGACGCGCGGGACCCTGCGCGGGCTGCACGCGCAGCGGCGCCGGCCGCAGGGCAAGCTGGTGCGGGCGGTTGCGGGCGAGATGTTCGACGTGGCCGTCGACATCCGCCCCGGCTCGCCGACGTTCGCCCGCTGGGTGGGCTTCGTGCTCTCGGGCGAGAACTTCCGCCAGCTCTGGATCCCGCCCGGCTTCGCGCACGGCTTCTGCGTGCTGAGCGAGCGCGTGCACGTCGAGTACAAGTGCACGGACTTCTACGACGGCGGCGTGAGCGACTACGCCACCGCCGAGAAGCTGACCGAGGCGCTGCTCAAGGCACAGGCCGAGCACCTGCCGCAGTTCCGCTGAGCCGTCGGGCGCTGGCGCCGGTCACGGGAAACGCTATGATCGGCGCCGC
>JBGASI010000501.1:0-6794 GCA_044229815.1 Vicinamibacteria bacterium
CTGTGCGCGGGCTGGCCTCGCCTCACGAACTGCTGGCCCTCCTTGTCGTCGCGGCTGAGGTAGGCGACCGAGTAGTAGGCGCTCGCCTGCAGCTTCTCGTGGAAGCGGTAAGCCGCCTGCCCGTAGCAGCCGAAGGGCTTGTCCGAGCTGGTCGGCACGCTGAACGGCAGGCCCTGGATCGTGGTCGTGATCTCGGTCTCGGAGCGGTAGTGCTCCGCGGTCAGCCGCAGGCCCCCGCGCTGGTACTCGGTCGAGAAGAAGAGCTGGTACTTCTGGCGGTAGCGCGAGCCGACCCGCACGGCCAGCGAGACCGGCGCGGGGCCGATGTAGCCCGTGTAGGTCGTCTGGTCGGAGAAGCTCGACTCGGAGCTGCTCGCGCTGACGCGCAGGCGCAGGCCGCGGACGGGCGGTTGCCACTCGACCAGGCCGCCGTAGAGGTGCTTCATGTCCGCCTTCACGTCGCCCACGCTGTAGTCGGCGTTGCGGACGCCGAAAGCGGCGAGGCCGGGGAGGGAGTTGGCGGCGCCCGTCTCGAGCAGCCGCCCGACGATGTAGGCGTGGTCGATGTTCATCGTGCCGCCGAATGCCTCGTACTCGAGCATCCCGCCCTTCCCGAGCGCGACGCGCCCGTAGACGTCGGCGCCGTCGAACGCCGCCGCGATGTCGCGCGTGTTCAGCGAGTAGACGCCCGTGGGCTGCAGGATCTCCGGCCGCGCCACGTCGGCGTCGACGAGGGTGTTGTAGAGCCCCGCCGGGAGCTTGATGCGGCCGGCGCGCACGCCGAACCAGTCCCGCAGGCGGTAGTCGCCCATGGCCCAGTCGAAGCTGACGCTGTTGTTGCCCTGCGCGCCGAGGTCGCGCGTGAACAGCTGCGCGCCCACGCGCAGCTTGGGCAGCGGCTCCACCGAGAAGTTGAGCGCGGCCTCGTTGTACGCGAACGAGCCGCGGTCGGTGGGCACCGTGAGGTAGTTGTTCGCCGACGACTTGAGGTAGCCCTGGCTGACGAAGCCGCGGATCGTGACCGGCGAGTCCTGGGCGCCCGCCACGGCGGGGAGCAGCAGCGCCGCGAGCGCGAGACGGAAAGCGACGTTCTTCATCGGTAGAGTCCTCAGTTGGTCAGTGCGATCGTCTTGACGCGACTCGCGTCGGCCGTCTTGCTGACGTAGCCGATCGCGCCGGGGTTGGAGGCGACGAAGGCGATGACCTCGGCGTCGCCCGCCTTGATGGGGGGCGGCACGCCGCGCCCCGAAAACACCTGCTGCTGCCAGAAGTTCTCGACCGACGACATCTTGTCGAGCCCCTCGGCGCCCAGCACCTGGCGGGTGAAGGCCGCGCGGGCCTCGGAGCGCGAGCTCTGGTCCACGGGTACGACGTCCTTGCCGTCCGGCCAGCGACTCAGGCGTCGCAGGAACATGCGCGCCACCTCGCGGCGCTCGAGCGAGGAGACGGGACTCGAAGGCGACACGACCACCTTGAACTCCGCGTCCGCGGCGCCGAGCGGCACGGCGAGCAGTGCGACCGGCAGCGCAGCCGCCAGAATGAGCCGGCCCGTCTTCGTCATCAGCACCTCCCAGTTCGACCGGCGCTCGTAGAGCAAATGCGATGCCGGGCCGTGCCCGGCGCGCAAGTGGCTGTCTCTGTGGGGCGATGGCTCGACGAGAGGCGTTCGTGTGTCTGTGTCCGGGACGGCAGGTTCCAGAGTTGGAACCAAGGGAGCCCGCGTGGAAGGGGAGAGCACACTGCCGAGGGCCGCCCCGCCAGTGGGCGTCGGCGTCGTCAGGCCCCGACGGCCTCCGGGCGGCCGATCAGGAAACCCTGGAGCAGGTCGCAGCCGAGGTCCACCAGCACCTCGCGCTCCTGCGGCGTCTCGATCCCCTCGGCCACCGAGAGAATGCCGAGGTCCCGGCACATCGCGAGCACGGTGGCGATCAGCGTGCGGCGGTACGGGTCGCGGTCCACGCCGCGCACGAGGCCCATGTCCAGCTTCGCCACGTCGGGCCGGAGGGCCGCGAAGCTGTTGAGCGCGGCGTAGCCGGCGCCGAAGTCGTCGATCGCCACGCGGTAGCCGAGCTCGCGCAGGCGGCGGATGCGGCCCTCCAGGTCGCTCACGCGCTCGAGCGACCCGCGCTCCGTGACCTCGAGCACGACGTCGCAGGCGCAGCGGCTGAGCGGCGCCTGGGCCGAGTAGAGATCCTCGTCCTCGAGCTCGCTGGGGTGCACGTTCACGAACAAGCTCGCGCCGGCCGCGGGCACCGCGGCGGCGAGCCGGCGCACCACGCGCCCGACCTCGGCCACGCGGCCGAGCCGCTCGGCGGCCTCGAAGATCGCGCTCGGCATCGCGAGTCGCCGCTCCGCGCTGCGCAGCAGCAGCTCGCGGGCGAACACCGTGCCGTCGGCCGCCCGGGCGATGGGCTGGGCGGCCAGCCAGCACTCGCGCAGCGCGTCTTCCAGCGTCCAGTGCAGAGCGGAGCGGTCGGCGAGCAGGTGGCCGTCGCCGCCGAGGTAGGTGAGGGCGTCGCGCTTCCAGCGGGCGAGGCGGCACATCTGCACGGCCTCGCCTGCGGCCTTCGTGAGCTCGGCGGCGGAGACCGGCTTCTGCAGGTAGCGTAGCGCCCCCGCCTGGACCGCCTCGACCGCCGTCTCGAGGCTCGGGCGGCCCGTCAGCAGGATCACCTGCAGGTCGAAGTCGAGCGCCCGGATCCGGCGCAGCAGCTCGATGCCCGTCATCCGCGGCATGGCGATGTCGCTGACCACGGCGTCGAAGCGGCGGGCGGCGAGGTGTCCCAGGGCCTCGTCTCCGCCCTCGGCCTGTTGCACCTCGAAGCCCGCCATGGCCAGTGTCTCGGCGATCACGAAGCGGACGGGCTCGTCGTCGTCCGCCACCAGGACCAGGCCGCGGGACTCCTGCGTGCGGGAAGTATCGGACCCTGCCACGAGTGCGGTGAGTATAGCCCGGCCCCTCGACCTCGACCTGGCTTCGAAGGCAGACTCTCCCTGACACGCCGAGGGAGGCACTCATGGCAGGCAAGAAGATCCTGATGCTGGTGGGCGACTTCGTGGAGGACTACGAGGTGATGGTGCCGTTCCAGGCCTTGCTGATGGTCGGGCACACGGTCCACGCCATCTGCCAGAAGCCGGGGCACAACTTCGTGCTCAACTTCAGCTTCGCCAAGGTGAAGGAGGCGAGCTACGACGCACTCGTGATTCCGGGCGGCCGCGCGCCGGAGTACATCCGGTTGAACCCGCGCGTGCTCGCGATCGTCCGCCACTTCGCGAAGGCGAAGAAGCCACTCGCCGCGATCTGCCACGGCGCTCAGGTACTGGCGGCGGCCGGCGTGATCGAGGGGCTTCGCTGCAGCGCCTACCCGGCCTGCGGGCCCGACGTGACGCGGGCGGGCGCCAAGTACGCCGAGATCCCGGTCGACCAGGCGGTGACCGACGGCTTCCTCGTCACGGCGCCGGCCTGGCCGGCGCACCCCGCCTGGCTCGCGCAGTTCCTCAAGGTGCTGGGGACGCAGATCGAGCCGTAGGCAGGGCCCGTCGCTCGTCCACGGCAGGGTCTGGCCCGGCGGCGGGTGGTTCGTCGCAGCGTCGTCCAGGACGAGGATCCGGTCGCAAGCGCGGCCGGAGGAGGGCGGCGTGAAGACCTGGATCGCCGAGCCGACCCCGGTGTGGGAGAAGTGCGCTCGGCCGTAGCGGGGATCGAACCACCAGGCGGTGAGGTCGAGCGCCGGGGTGGTCGAGGGCCTCGTTCCACGGCGTGTCGGCGCCCAGGACCGGCGCGCGGCCAGAGGATCGAGCTCGCCAGCTACGACGACCGGCTGATCGCCGCGGCCAGGAGCCTCGGCATCGGCACGACGCCCCTCTGAGCGGCCGACCTCAGCGCAGGAGCCGCGGGCCGGCGAGGAGCAGCAGGACGAAGAGCACGAGGCCCACGACCGCCTTCCAGTTGCCGAAGTTCAGCGTGTAGCCGAGGCCGAAGCGCTTCTCGACGAAGATCGAGGGGTCCTGCGGGTCGAAGTAGAAGAGGCCGAGCGCCCAGCGGCTGTTGTCGGCGAGGCCGTTCGTGAGCGGGGCCGCTCCGGCGCCGCGCTCGAGCCGCGCGCCGCCCTGGCCGAGCCGCAGCGCGATGAAGGCCGTGCCGGCGACCGCGACGCCGGCCAGCAGGATCGAGAGCACGGTCGCGAGCGGCGGCAGCGTGTCGCTCCTGCCGGCGGCGACCCGCGCGGCGCCGACCGAGACGACCGCCAGCAGGCCGGCCGTCAGCACCGCAGCGGCGGCGAGCAGCGCGCTCGTCGCCGCGCGGAAGCGCTGCTGCGCGGCGAGGGACGTTCCGTCGTCGCGGCGCACGGCGCGCTTGGCGTGCGCGGTGAGGAGCGCCATGCCGGAGAGCGTCGTCCCGAGCACCAGCGTCAGCCACGGCAGCGTCCAGACGGCGCCCGGGCTCAGCGCTCGCCAGGCGTCGGGGCGGCCGGCGATGTCGAAGTGCGTCGGGACCCGCGGGCCGAACTCGTCCCGGTGGATCGCGGTGTAGGCGACGGCCACGAGGCCGGCGAGCAGGGAGAAGGCCAGGGCGACGTAGGCCGGGATCGGCCGGGGAGCCTCGGTCACGAAGGCGACGGCCGGGGCCGGTGGCTGCGCGGGGGCGAGGGCGCGCGCGGCGCGATGGCTGCGCACGTACTCGACGCCGTAGCCGACGAGCAGCACGCCGAGGCCGGCGGCGTATCCGGCCAGCGGCCCGCGCCAGCCGAGCACGAGCGCGCGAGCGAGGAAGGCGAGGACCGTCCACACGAGGATGGCGCCCGTCCAGCGCGCGTTGAGCCGGCGGGCCGGCTCGCCCGTCCCGACCTCCTCGCCGACGTACACGCCGAAGAGCAGGCCGCGCCGCCCGATCCGCGGGAAGAGGAGGTAGAAGCCGGCGACCGTCAGCATCACCGCGATGGTCGTGCCCGACAGGATCTGCTGTTCCACGCTGGGTCTCCTCAGGCTCGCGGCGGCTCGCCGAGCGCCGCGACCTGGCGCAGCGCGAGCCTTTTCAGCTCGCGCTTCCCGAACCCGACCTGGCGCATGCGCCAGAAGACGGTGCGCAGCTCCTCGACCAGCTGCTGCCGCTGGGCGGCGCTGCCGCGGGCGCCGGCGGCGAGCACGCGGACGCCCGCGCGGCTCTCGATCCCGACGAAGCCCTCTTCCTCGAGCAGGCGGTAAGCGCGCGCGACGGTGTTGAGGTTCACGCCGAGGTCGGAGGCGAGCGCGCGCACGCTCGGCAGCAGCGCGTCGCTCGCGAGCACGCCGCGCGCGATGGCCTCGCGCAGCTGGCGGCCGATCTGGACGTAGACGGGCTCCTCGAGGCGGCTGTCGACGACGAGGGCGAGCGGCGGAACCGGCTGCGGCATCTGTCTACTGTTTAGTATACAGAGCCGCGCCGCTGCGTCAAGCCCGGCGCCGGCGGCGCGCCACGGTCGCGCCGTCGCTACGTCGTCGGACGCTTCCAGCCGTTGTGGTACTCCTTGGTGATCAGCGCGTTGGCTTCGGCGTCGCTCCTGAAGGCGCCGCTCGCCTCGTCCCAGTAGACCTTGCGGCCGACCTTGAACGAGACGTTGCCCATGTGCGCGTTGACCGCGGCGACGCTGCCCGTCTCGATGCCGCAGTGGAGCAGCGAGGCGTCGTTGCGGCGGATCGCCTCGACGAAGTTGCGGGTGTGCAGGTCGAGCGCCTCGATGCCGCGGGGCCGGAAGGGAGGCCGCGCCTCGACCCGGTAGCGGCGCTGGCCGTCCGCCTCCGTCGTCTCCGGCAGCAGCTCGAAGCCGCCGCGGTCCACCACCGCCGTGCCGTTGTTGCCGATGAACGCGATGCCCTCGGTGCGGCCGTAGTTGCCGCCGTCGATGCCCGTGGCGTGCTCCCACAGCATGTTGAAGCCGTCGTAGGCGAAGACGGCCTGCAGCGTGTCGGGCGTCTCCGAGGCGTCGTCCGGGTAGGCGAGCTTGCCGCCGGAGGCCATCACCGACTTCGGCGCCCTGGCGTTCATCACCCACAGCGCGATGTCGATCTCGTGGACGCCCCAGTCCGTCATCAGCCCGCCGGCGTAGTCCCAGAACCAGCGGAAGTTGAAGTGGAAGCGGTTCGGGTTGAAGGGCCGCTTCGGGGCCGGGCCGAGCCACATGTCGTAGTCGACGCCCGGGGGCGGAGCCGAGTCGGGCTGCACGGGCACCGGCTTCATCCAGCCCTGGTAGGCCCAGACCTTCACCAGGCGGATGTTGCCGAGCACGCCGGAGCGCACCGTCCTGAGCGCCTCCTGGTACTGCGGCGCGCTGCGCTGCCACTGGCCCACCTGCACCATCCGGTTCGAGCGGCGGGCCGCCGCCACCATGGCGCGCGCCTCCCCGATCGAGTTGGCGAGCGGCTTCTCGACGTAGACGTGCTTGCCCGCGGCCAGCGCGTCCACCAGGACCAGGCAGTGCCAGTGGTCCGGCGTGCCGACGACCACCGCGTCGATCGACTGGTCCTCGAGCAGCTTGCGGTAGTCCTTGTGCAGTCTCGGCGGCCAGCCGCCCGCCGCCACCACGTCCTTCGCCCGCTCGTCCAGCACCGCCTGGTCGACGTCGGCGAGCGCGACGCACTCGACGCCCTCGGTGCGCAGCGCCGAGCGCATGTCGGCCCAGCCCATGCCCTTGCAGCCGACGACGCCGAAGCGCACGCGGTCGCTCGGGGCCACCGCCGGTGCCTGCGCGGCCGCCTCCGGGGCGCGGCCCATGCCGAGCGCGACGGCCGCCAGCGACGAGCCCTTGATGAAGTGC
>JBGASI010000024.1:0-16876 GCA_044229815.1 Vicinamibacteria bacterium
AGCTGGGTCTCGTGGTGCAGGCCGTGAGGGGCACGGCGCGCGCCCTGCGTCTCTCGCGGCCGCGCGTGGGCCTCTATCGCTCGTGGGTGCCCTCGATCGACGAGGGCTGGACGCGCTTCGTCTTCGAACGCGAGACGCACGTGGCCTGCCGGGAGCTGCACGACCGTGAGCTGCGCGCGGGGCGCCTGCGCGAGCGCTTCGACGCCATCGTGCTGCCGGGCGGTCCGCCCGAGGCGCTGCGCAGCGGTCACGCGCGCGGGTCGATGCCGGAGGAGTACACGGGGGGGCTCGGCGCCGCGGGCGCGGCGGCGCTGCGCGGCTTCGTCGAGGCCGGCGGGACGCTCCTCGCCTTCGACTCGGCCGCGCT
The DNA here is from genome assembly GCA_044229815.1 of Vicinamibacteria bacterium. Taxonomy (GTDB): domain Bacteria; phylum Acidobacteriota; class Vicinamibacteria; order Fen-336; family Fen-336; genus DATBSL01. Next base: position 368 of record JBGASI010000024.1, read on the forward strand.
CTACGCGATCGAGGACCTGCGGCTGCCGGTGCGCAACGCCCTCGCGGGCGTGCCGGCCTCGGCCTTCTTCTGCCCGGGCTCGATCCTGCGGGTGCGCACGGACCAGGGTTCGCCGCTCGCGCACGGGCTGCCCGAGGAGCTGCCGATCTGGTTCGAGGGCTCGCCGGCGTTCGACGTGGAGCGCGGCACGGCCGTGGCGGCCTACGCGGGAGGCGAGCCGCTGCTCTCGGGCTGGCTGCTCGGCGGGCCGCACCTGTCGGGCCGCGCGGCGCTCGTCGAGGTGCCGCTCGGGAAGGGGCGCGTGGTGCTGTTCGGCTTCCGCCCGCTCTACCGCGCGCAGAGCCGGGTGACCTACCCGGCCGTGCTGAACGCCCTCTACCTCTCCGCCGCCGAGCCCTGAGGCGCCGGCAGCGGCAGGCCCCAGGCCGCGCCGCGGGAAACGGCCTCGGCCTCGGGCAGCTGCACCAGGACCGGGCCCGCGTCCGGGTCGAGCCAGCGCAGCAGCCGCAGCATCGGCTCCGCTTCGAACGCGGTGCAGCCGGCCGTCACCGAGCCGGCGCCCTGGCGCAGGTGCAGGAAGATGCAGCTGCCGCCGCCGGCGGCGACCGGCGCGTCGTTGTGCCCCACCCAGACCACGAAGCGGTAGAGCTCGTCCGGACGGCGCATGTCCTCGGCCGAGGACCAGTCCTTCGCGACCTGCGACTCGTCGACGAGCTGGTTGTAGAAGCGCGAGCGGACGTCGTCGACGCAGCGCAGGGTCGATGTCGCCCGGCGGTAGGCGAGGCGCGTCCCGGCCGGGGCCTGCGCGTCGTAGCCGGTCAGCACGCGCAGGTCGAAGACGCCGGCGGGCGAGCGGCCGTCGCCCTCCTTCTTCTGTGGGCCCGGGAGGCCCGGGTCGTGCCGGCCGCGACCCCAGGCGAGCCCGCTGCGGCCGAGCGAGGCCTCGATTGGCGGGCCGACGGCCTTCCACGGGCCGGCGGCCGAGGGCCGCTCATAGGCCTGCAGCGTGGCGCGGGTCGCATCCCAGCCGGCGGCGGTGGAGAGGACGAGCTGCCGGCTCTGTGCGGGAACCGGCGAGGCGACGAGCGCCGCGAGGAGGAGGGCCAGCACGCGGGGCTACGCCGCCTTGGCGACGTCCTCGGCCGGGTGGAAGCGCGTGATCAGCTGGTCGTAGGCGAAACCGCCGAGCAGGGCGCCGAGGCAGGGCGCCACGAGCGGCACCCACCACCAGCCGTTGCCGGCGCGGAAGACCTCGCCGCCCCAGCCGGCGAGCGCGGTGAAGACGCGCGGGCCGAGGTCGCGCGCGGGGTTGATCGCGTAGCCGGCGTTGAAGCCGAAGGCCATCCCGATCGTCAGCACGAGCGCGCCCACGAGCACCGGGCCGAAGCTGGTCGGGCCGGCGTTGCGCCGGTCGCCCAGGGCGAAGATCACGAGCAGGAGGAGCGCGGTCCCGACGACCTGATCCACGAAGCCGCCCGGGAAGGCACTGAGGAAGGGCTGCGGGTACGTGGCGAAGATGCCGGCCGTGGCGAGGGGCCCGGCCACCTGGCGCACACCGCCGTCGAAGTGGTCGAAGGCCTCGCGGTAGGTGAGGAAGGTGATCGCCGCCCCGGCGAAGGCCCCGGCGAGCTGCGCGAGCACGTAGCTGGGCACCTTGCGCCAGGGGAAGCCGCGGAAGGCGGCCAGCGCCAGCGTCACCGCCGGGTTGAGGTGCGCACCGGAGACACCCGCCGAGGCGTAGATGCCCAGCATCACGCCGAGCCCCCACGAGAGGTGGATCGAGAGGGCGGAGCCGAGGTCGCCGGCGCTGAGGACCTTCTGCGCGACCGACGCCGTTCCGAAGACGAGGATGAGGAACGTGCCGAGGAACTCGGCCGCGGCTTCACGTAGGGTGGCCCGGAGCATGGCGGATTATAGGGGCGCCGCGCCGCGTGTCGAGCCGCCGCGCCGTTGAAATCCGGCGGTGCTTTGGCTAGGATGGGGACGCCGCGTTGGGAGATCGTCCAACGGTAGGACACATGGCTCTGGACCATGGAATCGGGGTTCGAATCCCTGTCTCCCAGCCACTCGCGGCTCCCCCCGCCCGCCTTCGCGGGTGAGCTTCGCGCCGGTTGACCCCCCGCGACAGGATGGTATCCTGAGGGTACTCACACCCTGAGCGTGTCAGACGCTGGCTCGGACCGCGAGGTCCGGTGCCGCTCCCTCTCCATCCAGGCCGATTCGGGACGACCGCGAGTGAAGGCCTCAGGGACGAGCACGGAGGACGAAGGATGCGACTCGTTTACATGGCCGTGCACGTGCTGCCCACGCTGACCGTGCTGGCGCTCGGGTGGTTCGTGGTGCGCGCGGTCTCGGTCCGCGTCGTCTGGCGCAGCGGCGTGACGGAGCGGCTCGACGACGAGCCGGCCTGATCGCGGCGGGGCGCGGCGCCTATACTGGGCCGCGTGCCGCCCCTCGCCGACACGGCGGGACCCCGTGAAGAGGCCCGGCTGCGGGCCCTGCTCGGCCGGCCCACCGTCGAGGCCGCCCGGGCGCTGATCGGCTGCTTCCTCGTGCGCCGTCTCCCCGGGCGCACGCTGCGCGCCCGCATCGTCGAGACGGAGGCCTACCTCGGCGAGGGCGACCCGGCCGCCCATGCCGCCGCGGGGCGCACGGCGCGCACGGAGCCGCTGTGGGGCGCGCCGGGCACGCTCTACGTCTACTTCATCTACGGCGTCCACCACTGCCTGAACCTCGCGGTGGACCGCTCGGGTCACCCGGGCTGCGTGCTGGTGCGCGCCGCCGAGCCGCTCGACGGCAGCGGCCTGGCGCCGCTCGCCTGTCGCGGGCCCGGCCGGCTGTGCCGCGCGCTCGGCATCGACCGCGGCCTGTCCGGACGCCACCTGTTCGAGGCGGATGCCCCGCTGAGCCTGCGCGAAGGCGAGCCGCCGCAGCACATCGGCGTCGCCACGCGGGTTGGCCTTTCGAAGGCCGCGGAGCGGCCCCTGCGCTTCTACGACGCCACGAGCGCGGCCGTCTCGTTGCCTCGGCCCGCTGGTGTAAGCTCTGCGCGAGGCCGCAGGCTGCGCCCCGCGGCCGCCCCCACGACCGAAATGAGAGGACGACGATGAGAACCGACGCGCTGCACGCCCGCTCGACACTCGACACCGGCTTCGGCCGCGCGGTCGTCTACCGCCTGCGCGCGCTCGAAGACGCCGGTCTCGCGCCTGGCCTCGCGCGGCTGCCCTTCTCGATCCGGGTGCTGCTCGAGTCGGTGCTGCGCAACGTGGACGGCGAGCTGGTCACGGTCGAGGACGTCGAGCGCCTCGCGGCCTGGGACGCCAAGGCCCCGGGCGAGGGCGAGCTGCCGTTCCTGCCCGCGCGCGTCATCCTGCAGGACTTCACCGGTGTGCCGGCGGTCGTGGACCTCGCGTCGATGCGCGCGGCGGTGAAGCGGCTCGGCCACGATCCCTCGCGCATCAACCCGCTCGTGCCCGTCGACCTCGTGGTGGACCACTCGGTGCAGGTGGACGCCTTCGGTTCGCCGGACGCGCTCGGCAAGAACGCCGCGCTGGAGTTCTCGCGCAACGGCGAGCGCTACGAGTTCCTGCGCTGGGGCCAGAAGGCCTTCCGCAACTTCCGCGTCGTGCCGCCGGCCACCGGCATCGTGCACCAGGTGAACCTGGAGTTCCTGGCCAAGGGCGTGCTGCTGCAGAGCCGGGACGGCGAGAGCGTCGCGCTGCCGGACACCCTCGTCGGGACCGATTCGCACACCACGATGATCAACGGCCTGGGCGTGCTGGGCTGGGGCGTCGGCGGGATCGAGGCCGAGGCCGCGATGCTCGGCCAGCCCCTCTACATGGTGCCGCCGCAGGTGGTGGGCTTCCGCCTGGTCGGGCGGCTGCGCGAGGGCGCGACGGCCACCGACCTCGTGCTGACCGCGACCCAGCTGCTGCGCAAGAAGGGCGTCGTCGAGAAGTTCGTCGAGTTCTTCGGCCCCGGCCTGTCCCAGATGAGCCTCGCCGACCGCGCGACGGTCGCGAACATGGCGCCCGAGTACGGCGCCACCTGCGGCTTCTTCCCGATCGACGACGAGACGCTGCGCTTCCTGCGCCGCACCGGCCGCAGCCCGGCCGAGGTGGACCTCGTCGAGCGCTACTGCAAGGAGCAGGGCCTGTTCCGCACGGACGAGACGCCGGACCCCGTGTTCAGCGACACGCTCGAGCTCGACCTGGCGAGCGTCGAGCCGAGCCTGGCCGGCCCGAAGCGGCCACAGGACCGGGTGCCGCTCTCGCAGATGAAGCAGTCGTTCCGCAAGTCGCTCGTGGCGCCCGTGAAGGAGCGCGGCTTCGGCCTCTCGGAAGCGCAGCTCGGGAGCAGCGTCGCGGTGGAGCTGCGGGGCCAGGGCTCGCGGCTCGGCCACGGGGCGGTCGTGATCGCGGCGATCACGAGCTGCACGAACACCTCGAACCCGTCCGTGATGCTCGGCGCCGGCCTGCTCGCCCGCAAGGCCGTGCGGCGCGGCTTGCGCGTGCCCTCCCACGTGAAGACGAGCCTGGCGCCCGGCTCGAAGGTGGTGACCGAGTACCTGCGCCGGGCGGGGCTGCTGCCCGACCTCGAGGCGCTCGGCTTCCACGTCGTCGGCTACGGCTGCACCACCTGCATCGGCAACTCCGGGCCGCTGCCGGCCGAGGTCTCGAAGGGGATCGCCGACGGCGCGCTGGTGGCGGCAGCGGTGCTCTCGGGCAACCGCAACTTCGAGGGTCGCGTGAACCCCGACGTCAAGGCGAACTACCTCGCCTCGCCGCCGCTGGTGGTGGCCTACGCGCTCGCGGGCACGACCGACCTCGACCTGGCGAGCGAGCCGCTCGGGACGGGCACGGACGGTGCCCCCGTGCGGCTCGCCGACATCTGGCCGACTCAGGCCGAGGTGGCGGAACTCGAGGCCGGCATCACGGCCGAGATGTTCGCCTCGTCCTACGGCAACGTCTTCGACGGAAACCCGACCTGGAACGCGATCGGGGTGCCCGAGGGCGACCTGTTCGCCTTCCGCGAGGACTCGACCTACATCCAGGAGCCGCCCTTCTTCCAGGGGCTGACGCTCGAACCGCCGGCCACGACGGACGTGGTGGGCGCCCGAGTGCTCGCCGTGCTTGGCGACTCGGTGACGACCGACCACATCTCGCCGGCCGGGGACATCGCGCTCAGGAGCCCCGCCGGCCGCTTCCTCGAGGCGCAGGGCGTCGGCAAGGCCGACTTCAACTCGTACGGCTCGCGCCGCGGCAACGACCGCGTGATGGTGCGCGGCACTTTCGCCAACATCCGCCTCAAGAACGCGATGGTGCCCGGGGTCGAGGGCGGCGTCACCGTGCACGTGCCCTCGGGCGAGCGGATGGACATCTACGACGCGGCCGAGCGCTACCGGGCGGAGGGCACGCCGCTCGTCGTGATCGCCGGCAAGGAGTACGGCAGCGGCTCCTCGCGCGACTGGGCGGCCAAGGGCACGCTGCTGCTCGGGGTGCGGGCCGTGATCGCCGAGAGCTACGAGCGGATCCACCGCTCGAACCTGGTCGGCATGGGCATCCTGCCCCTGCAGTGGAAGGCGGGCGAGAACGCCGAGGGCCACGGGCTCACCGGCCACGAGCGGCTGAGCATCCGGGGGCTCGCGGCCGGGCTCGCGCCGCGGCAGGACGTGGCGGTCGAGGTGGAGCGCAAGGACGGCACGCGCGCGACGCTCACCCTGACGGCGCGGCTCGACACGCCCGTCGACATCCGTTACTACGCGAACGGCGGCATCCTGCAGACGGTGCTGCGCAAGATGCTGCGGGACTGAGGCCACCATGGCTCGCTTGAGCTTCCTCGGCGCGGCGAAGACGGTCACCGGCTCGCAGTACCTGCTCGAGGCCGAGGGCGGGCGGCTGCTGGTCGACTGCGGGATGTTCCAGGGCGAGAAGGCGCTGCGCGAGCGCAACTGGGCGCCGCCGCCGTTCGACCCCGGCGCGGTCGACGCGGTGGTGCTGACGCACACCCACCTCGACCACATCGGCCGCCTGCCGCGCCTGGTCAAGCAGGGCTTCGGCGGGAGGGTCTTCTGCACGCCGGCCACGCGCGAGCTGGCGGAGGTGCTGCTGCTCGACGCCGCCCACCTGCAGGAGGAAGACGCGGCGTACCTCAACCGCAAGGGCCTCACCAAGCACGCGCCCGCGCTGCCGCTGTTCGACCAGGCCGACGTGCAGGCAGCGCTCGAGCTGTTCGAGCCGGTGCCGCTGGGCGAGACGCGCGCGGTCGGCAAGGCGTTCCGCTTCTGCTACCGCGAGGCCGGCCACCTGCTGGGGGCGGCGTCGGCGGACGTGCGGGTGAGCGAGCGGGGCGGCGAGGCGCGCGTGCTGTTCAGCGGCGACGTGGGCCGCTTCGACGCCGTGCTGGCGAAGGACCCCGAGCCGGCGCCCGACGCCGACTACCTGCTGGTCGAGAGCACGTACGGCAACCGCAGCCACGCGGCGCTGCCGGTGCTCGACCAGCTCGAGGGGGTCCTGAAGCGCACCTTCGCGCGCGGCGGCGTGCTGCTGATCCCGGCCTTCGCGGTCGGCCGCGCGCAGCAGATGCTCTGGCTGATGGACCAGCTCGTCACGCAGGGGCGCCTGCGGCCGTTCCCGATCCACGTGGACAGCCCGATGGCGATCGACGCGACACGCATCTACGCGGCGCACCCCGAGGGCAGCAAGGTCAGCCTCGGGAACATCGGGGGCCGCAGCGCGCTTCACGGCAAGTGGATCACGCTGCACCGCACGCGGGCCGAGTCGGAGGCGCTCAACACGATGAAGGGCCCGGCGGTGATCATCTCCTCGAGCGGGATGCTCTCGGGCGGGCGCATCCTGCACCACTGCCGCGTGCGCCTGCCGCACCAGGAGAACACGCTGCTGATCACGGGCTTCCAGGCGGGCGGCACGCTCGGCCGCGCGCTGCTCGACGGGGCGCACGTGGTGCGCATCCACAAGGGCGAGGTGCCCGTGCTCGCGGAGATCCGCGACCTGAAGGGCCTCTCGGGCCACGCCGACGCCGGCGAGCTGTTGCGCTGGCTCGGCGGCGTGCGCGAGCGGCCCCGGGCCGTGTTCGTGACCCACGGCGAGGAGGACGCGGCGCTCGCGCTGGCCGCGCGCATCGAGCGGGAGCGCGGCTTCGCGACGCGGGTGCCCGGGCTCGGCGAGTCGGTCGAGATCGAGACCCGCGCCCGGACGGGCGCCGGCGCGCCCTGATGCCGCCCGTGCGCGGGCTGCTGATCGACATCGACGGCGTCGTGCTGCGCGACGACGCGGCGCTGCCCGGTGCCGTGGAGCTGGTGGCGTGGCTACTCGAGAGCGAGGCGCGCTTCCTGTTCCTGACGAACTACCCTTCGCAGACGCCGGCGGACCTGGCGGCCCGGCTGGCCGGGGCCGGCATCGAGGTGCCGCCCCGGCATTTCTTCACCTCCGCCATGGCGACCGCCGAGTTCCTCGACAAGCAGGCGGGCCCGCGCCGGCGGGCCTTCGTCGTGGGCGAGGGCGCGCTGGTGCACGAGCTGTACAAGATCGGCTTCACGATCTCCGAGACGGAAGCCGACTACGTGGTGCTCGGCGAGACGCGGCACTACAACTTCGACATGATCCAGCGGGCCGCGGCCCTGATCGGGCGCGGGGCGCGCTTCATCGCCACCAATCCCGACGTGGCCGGGCCGGCCGGTCGGCCGAGCTGCGGCGCCTTCGCCGCGCCGATCGAGCGGATGACCGGAAAGACGCCGTTCTACGTGGGCAAGCCGAACCCCTTCATGATGCGCGCCGGCCTGCGCCAGCTCGACCTGCACTCGGGCGAGGCCTGCATGATCGGCGACAACCTGACGACCGACATCATCGCCGGCGTGCAGTCGGGCATGGAGACGGTGCTCGTGCTGTCGGGTGTCTCGCGGCAGGAGGACCTCGGGCAGGTGGCCTACCGGCCCGACCACGTGGTGGCCGACGCCTTCGCGTTGCGCGAGCTGCTCGCGCGCGAGGAACTCGCCGGGCGTTGAGGCCGGCGGCTCAGAGCGGCAGGAACAGGCGCGTCTCGGCGGCGCCGCCGGGCAGCGGCGCAAAGCGCAGGAAGCCGCCCATCTCGCGCACGGCCTTGTGGCCGTCGCCGAGAGGGCCCGCGTCCTGCTGCTTGAGCACGCGCTGCTGGTCGGCGTCGGCGAGGCCTGCCGCGTGGGCGAGCGCGACCATCAGGAAGTCGCGCTTCACCTCGGTGCCGTCGCGGCCGCGCAGCAGCACGGGCTTGCGCTCGGCGCGCACCGTGATCGCGCTCGCGGGCGTGACGACGGCGGCCAGCCCCTGCAGGAAGCCGGCGAAGGCCCGGCGCAGGGCCGCGGGCGAGCAGCGCGGCAGCGCGAAGCCGCGGGCGATGCGGCTCTCGACCGTCACCGGGCGCGCGGCCAGCTGCCGCTGCAGCGCCGTCGCGACTTCGGCGAGCAGCGCGTCGAGACTGGCCGAGGGCAGGGGGGCCGCCGGGGCGGGGGCCCCGGCCGGGCGCGCCGCGGCCGGGGCCGGCGCGACCGGCGCAGCCGGGGGCACGGCAGCGGGCGGGATCGCGGGTGGATGCGGCGCGGGGGCGCTGATCGGCGGCGGCGCCGCGCGCGGCGGCGTCACGGCCGCCGCGGCAGGCGAAGGGGCCGACGTCGCCGGCAGCGGCGCGCGCATCGCGGCGGGCGTCTTGGCCGCGGCCTGGCCGAGCTGGAGCATCACCCGCCGCAGCCTGTCGGTCTCCTGGCGGATGGCGGCGCCCGCCGCACGCGCGGCAGGATCGGCGGTGCCCGAGATGGCCTCGGCACGCTCCTGGATGGCCCCCAGGCCCTCGCCCACGTCGCGCACGAGCTGACCGAGGGCCTCGGCGAGCTCGACGTTGGACCGGATCGCCCGGTGGAGCAGCTCCTCGGAGACCGGGCTCACGTCCGGCCCGACCTGGCCGGGGTAGGCGGGCTCGGCGCCGTCTGGCTGGGCGATCACGACGCGCGCCGGCGACGCGCTGTGGGCGGGTCCGTCCGCCGGCGGCACGGGCGCCCGCGGCGTGGCCGGGACCTTCTGCAGCAGGGCCTGGAAGGCCTGGGCGACGATCTCCGGCACCGCCTCGGGGTCGAGGCCCTTCTCCTTGAGGTTGTACTTGACGGCGATCGCCGCGAGCATGTCCTGCACCACGGCGACGAAGGTGTCGAGCACCCCCTCGCCGCGCGAGGCCACCGCCGGGAAGGCCTTGCGGCCCCAGAAGTTGAGCGAGCGGTCGAGCTCGGCGCGCGGGATGAGGCCGGCGATGTCCTGCTTGTTGTACTGCAGGACGAGCGGCACCTTCTCGGGAACGAGGCGGTTCGCAAGCAGGTTGACCTTCATGTTCTCGAAGGCCGAGAGGTTCTCGCGCGCCATCGACTTCTGGCTGTCCGCCACGAAGACGACCGCGTCGGCGCCGGCGAGCACGACGCGCCGCGTGGCGTTGTACTGCACCTGACCGGGGACCGTGTAGAGCTGGATCTTGAAGTCGTAGCCGGAGACCGTGCCGAGGCTGAACGGCAGGAGGTCGAAGAACAGCGTCCGGTCCTGGGCGGTGTTGAGCGAGATCAGGCGGTTCGCGCCCTCGGGGTCCGTGATGCGGTGGATCTGCTCGAGGTTGGTGGTCTTACCGGACTGGGGCGGGCCGTAGTAGACGACCTTGGCCTTGATGGTCCGTTCGCTGAAGTTGAACTGGACCATGGCGGGACAACTTTACCACAGGCCCGGGGCCCCCTCGCAGGGGAAGGGCCGGGGCGCTTGACGGCGCCTATGCCGTTCCATAAACTTGGCTTTTGCGTAGCGGGCCGGTAGCGGGCCCTCGAGGAGGACGTTTCGTCATGGCTCAGCGGTGCGACGTCTGCGGCAAGGGCCCGCAGTTCGGAAATCGGGTCAGCCACGCCCACAACGTGACCCACCGGCGGTTCAACCCGAACCTGCAGAAGGTGCGCGCCGCGCTCGACAACGGCACCCACAAGCACGTCAAGGTGTGCACGCGCTGCCTGCGCTCCGGCAAGGTGACGAAGCCGGCCCGGGCGACGGCCAAGAAGGCGGTCGCCACCGCCTAAGTCGTACGGCCGAGGGCGGCGGGCGGATCCGCGATCCGCGCTAGTACGCCGCGATCACGTCGATTTCCACCCGCACGTTGCGCGGCAGGCCCGCCGCCTGGATCGTCGTGCGCGCCGGGGGCTTGCTCCCCAGGTGGCGGTCGTAGACCTCGTTCATCTTCGGGAAGTCGGCCATGTCGGCCAGGTAGACGGTGGTCTTCACCACGTTCTCGGGGCCCATCTTGGCCTCGCGCAGCACGGCGATCAGGTTCTGCAGCACGCGCTCGGTCTGGACCGCGACGTCGCCCTCGACGAGCTCGTTGGTGGCGGGATCGAGCGCGATCTGACCGGAGCAGAAGAGCAGCCCGCCGGAGATCACGCCCTGCGAGTACGGACCGATCGGCTTCGGCGCCTGGGGCGTGGAGACGTACTTCGTGGGCACGTGCCGGACCTCCTTGAGGGGACCGCGGGGAGACTACCCGGAGAGGGCCCCCGACGCAATCGCGGCGGCGACACCGGCTAGCGCACGACCGCGTGGCGCGCGACGTCGATCACGCCGCTCACGCCGCGCACGGACTTGAGCACCTTGTCGAGGTGCTTGAGGTCGTTGATCCGCACCGTCAGCTCGATCGAGGCGGTGCGGTCGTCGAAGGTGCGCACCTGCGCGTCGCGCACGTCCGTCTGCATGGCCGCGAGCGCGGCGGTGACGGCGGCGAGCGCCCCCGGGCGGTCCTCGAGGCCTACCGCCAGGCGCACCTCGTAGCCGCCCTCGGCGCCCGCCTCCCACTCGACCGCGATCCTGCGCTCGGGGTCGTAGACGAGGTTCGTGACGTTCGGGCAGTTGAGCGAGTGGACCGAGACGCCCTTGCCACGGGTGATGTAGCCGACGATCGGCTCGCCCATGATCGGGTTGCAGCAGCGGGCCCGGTAGACCAGCAGGTCGTCGGTGCCCTTCACCATGATCCGCTCTTCGCCGCCGCGACGCAGGAAGCGCTTGACCGCGTCGACGACCGGGCGCGGCTTCTCGGCGGCCGGCTGCTCGAGCTTCTCGGGCGGCAGCAGGCGCGCGAGCACCTGGCGCGACGAGACCTTGCCGTAGCCGAGCGCGACGAAGAGGTCGTCGAGACGGCTGCCGACGCCGAGCTCCTGCGCGAGCGCCTCGAGCGGCGAGGGCTCGGAGATCACCTTCTTCAGCGAGAGGTCGTAGCGGCGCAGCTCGCGCTCGAGGTGCTTGCGCCCGATCTCGAGCGCCTGCTGCTTCTCGGCGGTGTTGAGGTAGTGGCGGACCCTGGCCTTGGCCTTGTTGGTGACCGTGAAGCCGAGCCAGTCGCGGCTCGGCTTGTGGCCTGGCGACGTGAGGATCTCGACGATGTCGCCGTTCTTCAGCTTGTAGCGCAGCGGCACCATCTTGCCGTTGACGCGCGCGCCGGTGCACTGGTGGCCGACCTCGGTGTGGATCGCGTAGGCGAAGTCGATCGGCGAGGCGCCGCGCGGCAGCATCCGCACCTCGCCCTTGGGCGTGAAGCAGTAGACCTCCTCGGGGTAGAGGTCGAGCTTGAGCGAGTTGAGGAACTCGTGCGGGTCCTTCACCTCCTGCTGCCACTCGAGCAGCTGGCGCAGCCAGGAGAAGGCGTGGTCGTCCTTGTCGATTCCGGTGCGGCCTTCCTTGTACTTCCAGTGGGCGGCGATGCCTTCCTCCGCCACCCGATGCATCTCGCGGGTGCGGATCTGCACCTCGAACGGGTGGCCCTCGTCGCCGATCACCGACGTGTGCAGCGACTGGTAGCCGTTCGGCCGCGGCATCGCGATGAAGTCCTTGATCCGCCCCGGCACCGGCCGCCAGGTGTTGTGCAGCACGCCGAGCGCCGCGTAGCAGTCCGGCACGGACTGCACGAGCACGCGCAAGGCCACGAAGTCGTACACCTGCTCGAGGTCGATCCGCTGGCGCTTGAGCTTCTGCTGGATCGAGTGCAGGCGCTTGATCCGGCCTTCGATCGAGGCCTCGATCCCCGCCGCGCGCAGCTTCTCGCCCACGGTCGCGGTGATGGTGTCGACGAAGGCGGCGGCCGCCTGGCGGCGCTCCTCGACCCGGGCGGCGAGCGTCTTGTAGCCGGCGGGGTCGAGGTACTGGAAGGAGAGGTCCTCCAGCTCGTTCTTGATCTTCGACATGCCGAGCCGGCCGGCGATCGGCGCGTAGATGTCGAGCGTCTCGCGCGAGATGCGCTGGCGGCGGTCCTCGGGCAGGTGCTGCAGCGTGCGCATGTTGTGCAGCCGGTCGGCGAGCTTCACCAGGATCACCCGGATGTCGTCGACCATCGCCAGCAGCATCTTGCGGTAGGTCTCGGCCTGGCGCTCCTCGCTGGTGGCGTAGGGGATCTTCGAGATCTTGGTGACGCCCTCGACGATGTGCAGCACGTCGGCGCCGAAGTACTCGGCCAGCCGTTCCGGTGTCGTCAGCGTGTCCTCGAGCACGTCGTGCAGCAGGCCGACGGCCACGCAGATCGGGTCCATGCGCATCTCGGCGAGGATCGCCGACACCTCGAGCGGGTGGACGAGGTAGGGCTCGCCGGAGGCGCGCACCTGTCCCTTGTGCTCGACTGCCGAGAAGATGTACGCCTTCCGGAGGATGTCGAGGTCGGCGTCGGGGTGGTGGCGCTGGACGGTCTCCTGGATATCCTCGAAGCGGATCATGCGTGCAGGTTGAGTCTAGCAGGATGGGCCTTTCGCTTCCTTGACTAGCGTTTCCCCGCGCCACTATAATCACCTGTCTCGGAAGCTCTTTTGTATTCAACGACTTTCCCCCCGGAGACGGCCATGAGAACCCGCTATCGCGCTCCTGTGCTCGCCGCGCTACTGCCGCTCGTGCTGTTCGGCCTCGGCTGCAACCTCGTGAAGGCGAAGGCCGCCTTCAAGGACGGCAACCGGCTGTACAAGGAAGAGAACTACCGCAAGGCCGCCGAGGAGTACGCGAAGGCCGTCGAGCTCAAGCCCGACTTCGCCGAGGCGCACTTCTACCTGGCGAGCTCGGAACAGTCGCTGTTCCGGCCCGGCAAGGAGGACGCCGACAACCGGGCGCACCTCGACACGGCGATCGAGCACTACGAGAAGTCGCTCGCTGCCAACAAGGGCGACACGCCGAACCTGCAGTCGCTGCGGCTCAACACGCTCGGCGCGCTGACGGCCATCTACGCCGACCCGCCGCTGCAGAGCTACGACAAGGCCCTCGGCTACGCCGAGCAGCTCGTCAAGGACAACCCGAACGACACCAAGAACCTCTACGCGATGGCGAACCTGTACGAGAAGTTCGGGCGCATCGACGAGGCACAGCAGTCCTACGAGAAGGTCGCGCAGCTCAACCCGTCGGACGCGAAGGCCTGCGGCACCCTCGCCTCGTTCTACAACAAGCCGCTGTGGGACGAGAACGGCGCCGTCTTCGTCGAGAACCAGAGCAAGGGCGCGCGGCGCGGCAAGTTCGAGCAGGCCGTCGCGACGCTCGAGCACTGCGCGGACCTCGACCCGAACGACCCGAAGGGCCACAACACGCTCGCGATGTTCTACTGGGACAAGGCCTACCGCGATCCTTCCTTGAGCGAGAAGGACAAGAACGCGTTCGCCGACAAGGGCATCCTGGCCATCGACGCCGCCCTGAAGGTGAAGCCCGACTTCTGGGAGGCGATCATCAGCAAGGGCCTGCTCTACCGCGTCAAGGCCCAGGTGACGCCGAACATGGCCGAGCGCAAGAAGTTCCTCGAGCAGGCCCAGCTGCTGCAGAAGCAGGCGATGGAGCTGCGCAAGGAGTCCCAGGCCGCGGCGCCGGCGGCGGGCGACGCTGTCGCCGCACCGGCCGCGGGCGCCACCACCCCGTAGCCTTTTCGCCGTCTCCGCTCGGCCTCCGGCCGGGCACGAAGAGGGCGCTTCCCCACCCGGGGGGCGCCCTCTTTCCTTTTGTGCGGTCGACCCTCGTACGCTCGACGAAGCGAACCCTCTGCCCGGCGATTGCGTCTATCCTCGGGACGGGGAGGGACACGAAGATGGCCTTGCGCCGTTCGCGTCGGCATCGCCTGCTTGGCGGGGTGTGCGGCGGCATCGCCGCGTGGCTCGACTGGAGACCGACCTGGGTCCGGATCCTCTACGTCGTGGTCTCGGTCTGCTCGGCGGCGTTTCCCGGCACGGTCGTCTACATCGTGCTGTGGCTGGTGGTCCCGCAGGAACCGTAGCCCCGACCGGGGATCGCGGGCCCGAGGCGCGACGGCGGGCGGCGAGGCGGCTTACGCCGTCGTGGGCTAGGGGCGCACCGGGCGGCGCGGCTGCCGGCACCCGAAAATGCGAAGGGGCCCCGTGCGGGGGCCCCTTCGGGAGACGATCGACGGCGGGCTGGTTCTACGGCTGGCCGCCGACCACTCCGCCTGCTTCCTCGATCATCTTGTCGGAGATGATCCCGATCCGCTCGACGCCCGCGCCCTTGGCGATGTCCATCGCCTGCACGACGCGGCCGTACGCGACGGTCCCGGACGCGCGGACGAAGATCGTCTTGTCCGAGCGCGACTGGTAGATGTCCTTCAGCTTGCCCGCGAGGTCTTCGACGCTCACGGGGTTCTTGTTGACCGTGATCACGTCGCTCTCGAGCCCGAGCACGACCTGGTTCTGCGGGGTCTTGACCTCGGGCTGGTTCGGGGGCGGCGGCTGGGGCAGGGAGATGTCGAGACCCTTCTGGGCGAGCGGGGTCACGACCATGAAGATGATCAGCAGCACCAGCATCACGTCGATCAGCGGGGTGATGTTGATGTCGGACATGGCGCCCGACGACGAGTGCGCGTCGTCGTGTTCGCCGACGTGACGCCGGCGCTCGCGGGCCTTGTGGTCGGTCTTGGGGTCGACTGTCATGGTCCTAGCCCTGCACCTTCCGCTCGGCGATGAGCGCGACTTCCTCGACCCCCGCCTCGCGACAGAGGTCCATCACCTTCATCACCTCGGAGTAGGGGAGCTGCTCGTCCGCCTTGAGGTAGATCAGGCGGGCGCCCTCGGGCAGGTCCTGCAGCCGCTCCTTCACCTGCGGGAGCAGCTCGGCCTGGTTCTCGAGCTTGGTCGAGCCGAGGTAGACGGCCGAGTCCTTGCGGATCGCGACGACGATCGACTTGGGCTCGTCCTTCCGCTCCTTGGTGTTGCCGGCCTGCGGCAGCTTCACGTCGACGCCCTTCTGCAGCATGGGCGTGATGACCATGAAGATGATGAGCAGCACGATCATGATGTCGGCCATGGGCGTGACGTTGATGTCGGCCATGGGCCCGCCACGTTTGCCGCCGACTGCCATTGACATGGAGTACTCCTTCGTCCGGTGGGCGGCCGGGGCCCCGGGTGGGGCCCGGCCTTCACCGCAGCCTGAGGCGGCCTACGCGCCCTTCTTGATGAAGTAGTCGAGGAGCTCGGAGCTCGAGTTGTCCATCTCGACGTTGAAGCCCTCGACCTTGCCGTTGAAGTAGTTGAAGGCCCAGACGGCGGGCACGGCGACGAACAGGCCGAAGGCGGTGGTGATCAGCGCCTCGGCGATACCGGCCGAGATGGCCGCGATACCGCCCGAGCCGGTGAGCGCCATGCCCGAGAAGGCGTTGATGATGCCGAAGGTGGTGCCGAACAGGCCGACGAAGGGGGCCGTGGAGCCGATCGTGGCGAGGCCGGACAGGCCGCGCTTCAGGTCGGCGAGGTTGACGGCGGTGGCGCGCTGGATCGCCCGCTTGGCCGCCTCGACGGCGCCCTCGCGGTCGCGATCGGCCTCACCGGTCTCGACCTGGTACTGCCACTCCTGCAGGCCCGGCTTGAGCACCTTGGCCAGGTGGGACAGCTTGTACTGCTTGCCGTCGGAGACGTCGATCCCTTCCTTGATCTTGCCCTGCTTCAGGAAGCGGGCCACCTCGGGCGCGTACTTGCGCGACTGCTGGGTGGCCTGGCGGAACGTCCAGTACCGCTCGATCATGACGGCGATGGAGTACATGGACATGATGAAGAGCACGATGACGACGCCCCACGCGACGCCTCCCATGTGCTCGGCCATGGTCCTGATATCGAACTGCATCTCGCGTCCTCCTGGACTGTCTTTCTTGCTCTTGGGCCGGGGCCTAGGAGAGCTTGAAGTTGACCGTGACCGTCATGATGACGGGAACCGGCACGCCGTTCAATAGTGTCGGCGTATAGACCCATTGCTTCACGGCGTCGATGGCGGACTGGTCGAGCAACGGGATCCCACGCAGGACCTTGACGTCGCTCACCCGGCCCTGCGGGGAGATGGTGCACTCGAGGATGACGACGCCCTGGACGCGGGCCTGCTTGGCGATGTCGGGGTAGACCGGGGAGACGTTCTTGAGCTTCTTCGGCTCCTTGATCTGACCACCGACGCGGACCGCCGCCACCGGCGGCGGGGGCGGGGCGTCGGGCAGGCCGCC
>JBGASI010000502.1:0-3695 GCA_044229815.1 Vicinamibacteria bacterium
ATCTCGTGGTCGTCCCGCCCCCAGCGCCGGCCGAGCACCTCGACCTCGCCGGACGTCTGGTCCAGCAGGCCCTCGAGGATCTCGACCGTCGTGGTCTTGCCGGCGCCGTTGGGCCCCAGCAGCCCGAAGCACTCGCCCGGGCGGATCTCGAACGAGATCCCGCGCACGGCCTCGACCTTGCCATAGCTCTTGTGCAGCCCGCCGACGCGGACGACCGGGCCACCGCCCGCCGCGGCCAGGGTCACAGGAAGATCTCGATCCGCGCCTTCGCGCGCAGACGCGCCAGCAGGGCGGCCGCGATCTCCTCGCGCCTCGACTGGCGGATCTGCGCCTCGACCTGGCCGCGCACCGCCTCGAACTGCGGCGGCTGCGTGGCGCCGGGCGGCGCGAAACGCTCCGGCGCCGCGCTCCAGGCCTCCCGCGCCTCCGACTCGCTCACCGGCGCCGTCGCGATCTCGTGCTGCAGCAGGGCCGCCACCGTCTGCTGCGAGCGCAGCTCGTCCTTCACGGACTGCGGGTCGAGCGCCTGCATGGCCAGCGCCTCGGCCCACTCCCCCTCGTCGGGGTGCTCGCGCCTCATCTGGTCGTAGGCGCGCTGCACGGAGGCGGTGTCGGCCGAGATGCCCCGGGCGAGCGCCTCCTGCAGCAGCAACTCGCGCTCGACGTACTGGGCGAGCGCCGCGCGCACGATCTCGGGCTTGCGGCGGGAGCGCTCGCCGATCGTGACGCGCTCGATCTGCGCCTTGGCGATCGGCAGGATCTGGCCGATGCGGATCGCCCGGCCGTTGACGCGGGCCACCACGTCGGGGACGGGACTCGGCAGCGGCCGGCCGGGCTCGGCCGGGCTCGCGGAGGGCGAGGCGGCCGCGGCCTGCGGCGCGGGGCCCGGCGAGCAGGCCAGCGGCAACGTGGTCAGGGCGATCGCGATCGCGGCGCGCATGGCAGTCATCGTGAGACGACAGGCTAGGACGCGGCGACAGGCGGAGTCAACCCCGAGGCGCGACACGGCCGGGCGCTTCCGGCATAGGATCGGCCTCGTGTTCTCCGCGCGCAGCCGGTGGGACCTGACCCCGAACCGCCTCGCGGCGCTCGTGCAGGCGAAGCGGGCCTCGGGGGCGCGCGTCCTCGACCTCACGGAGTCGAACCCGACGCGGGCGGGTCTCCCCTACCCGGCCGACCTGCTCTCGCCGCTGGCCGAACCCGCGGGCCGCCTGTACCAGCCGCTGCCGTTCGGCCTGCCCGCGGCGCGGGCGGCGGCCGCCGCCGACTTCGCCCGGCGCGGCCACCCGGTGGACCCGGGGCGCGTCTTCCTCACCGCGAGCACGAGCGAGGCGTACGCCTACCTCTTCAAGCTGCTGGCCGACCCGGGCGACTCGATCCTCGTGCCGCGGCCCGGCTACCCGCTGTTCGAGTTCCTGGCGACGCTCGAGTCGGTCGAGGTGCGTTCCTACACGCTGGCGTGGGACGGGCAGTGGCACGTCGACCTCCCGGCCCTGCGCTCGGCTGTCACGCCGCGGACGCGGGCGATCGTCGTCGTCAACCCCAACAACCCGACCGGCGCCTTCCTCAAGCGCGACGAGCTCCTCGCGCTCGAGGCGCTGTGCGCCGAGCGCGAGCTGGCGCTCGTCTCCGACGAGGTGTTCGCCGACTACGCCTTCGCCGCGGACGCGGGCCGCGTCGGCAGCGTCGCCCGCGACGGTCCGGCGCTCGCGTTCGCCCTCGGGGGTCTGTCGAAGAGCTGCGTGCTGCCGCAGCTCAAGCTGGCCTGGACGGCCGTATGCGGACCAGAGGCCCTGCGCGGCGACGCCCTGGCCCGGCTGGAGGTGATCGCGGACACCTACCTGTCGGCCTCGACGCCGGTCCAGGTGGCCGCGCCCGCGCTCCTGGCGCAGCGCGAGACGCTCCAGGCGCCGCTCCACGCGCGCCTGCGCGCGAACCTCGCCACGCTGCGCGCGGCCGTGCGCGACACCCCCGCGACGCTGCTCGAGCCCGAGGGCGGCTGGTACGCCGTCCTGCGCGTCCCGGCGACGATCAGCGAGGAGGAGCGGGTCGCGCGCCTTCTCGGCGAGCGAGACGTGCTCGTCCACCCCGGCTACTTCTTCGACTTCCCGCACGAGGCCTTCCTCGTCCTGAGCCTGCTGACGCCCGAGCCGGAGCTCACGGAGGGCGCGGCACGCGTCGTCGCGGACCTCGTGCTATAACGGCCCGACTCACTCCAGGAGAAGGGCATGAGGGCTGCGGGCGCCGTCGTCGTCACCGGAGGCACGGGTGCGCTAGGACAGGCGCTCGTCGGGCTGCTGGTCGCGCAGGGCTCGCGCGTCGCCGTGCCCTGGCGGGACGCCGCGGGCTGGCGGGCGCTCGAGGCGGCGATCGCCCGCCCCGACGCGCTCTTCGGCATCGAGGCCGAGCTGTCCTCGGCGGACGGCGCGGCACGCCTCGTGGACGCGGCGGCAAAGGCGCTGGGCGGGCTCGACGGCCTCGCGCTCGTGGCCGGCGGCTGGGCGGGCGGCGCGCGCTTCGAGGCCGCCCCGGCCGACGAGTGGTCCCGCATGATGCGCGGCAACCTCGACACCGTGGCGCACGCCTGCCGCGCGGCACTGCCCCACCTGCTGCGCGGCGGGGGCAGCGTGGTCGCGGTCGGCGCGCGCGCCGCCGAGCGGGCGGGCGACGGCATGGCGGCCTACGCCGTCTCGAAGGCCGCCGTGCACGCGCTCGTGCGCGTGCTGGCGCTCGAGAACGCGGCCCGTGGCGTGCGCTTCAACGCGGTGCTGCCGGGCACCATCGACACGCCCGCCAATCGGCTCGCCATGCCGGGCGCGGATCGCGCGTCGTGGACGCCGCCCGAGGCGATCGCCCGCACGATCGCGTTCCTGCTCTCGCCCGACTCGGCGCCGGTGACGGGCGCGCTCGTCCCCGTCGACGGGAGCGCAACGGCGCTCTAGCCGGCGCGGCCGCTGAGCTTCAGCAGCGAGTAGAGGAACAGCGCGAGCGCCACCAGCACCGCCAGGGCCAGCACCAGGGCGCGGCCGGGCGAGGGCCACTCGAGGGCGCGCGACGCGCGGCGCGCCGGACGGGCCGCAGTCCCGAACAGCAGGCGCTGCTGGCACGACTCGCACGCCGCCAGGTGGCGCGCGAGGTCCTCGGGCACGCCGCCCGGCGGCGCCTCCTGCACGTCCAGGATCTGCGCGTCGCTCAGGCACCCGTGGGAAGCAGGACTCGTGCTCATCTCGGGGGAAATGGTAGCAGGCGGCCCGGCTTGGAGGCCGCCGTCGGTTGTGGTCTGATGGCGCCATGACGACGACGCTGCACCCGACGGCCACCCGGCTCTGGAAGCACCTGCCCCCCGAGGAGCGCCTCGCCGCCACCGGCGCCTTCTTCCGCGAGACCCCGGCCGAGCTCGCCGGCATCGCCCTCGGGGCCCTCGCCAAGGCGCGCCACATGCGCCCGCAGGCCGCGCGCCGGCTGCCGCCGGAGGCGCAGGCCCGCGTGCTCGCGACCGTGCTCGAGCCGGGCGAACCCCTGGCCCAGGGCCTCCTGGTGGCGCTGCACCTGGGCGACCGCCGCGCGCTGCTCGCCGCGTTCCTCGACGCGCTCGGGCTCCCGCACGAGGACGGCATCATGAAGGAGGAGGCGGACGCGGTGCCGCCCCCGGACGAGGACAAGGCCCGCGCGGCCCTGGCGGGGCTGTCGGCCTT
>JBGASI010000503.1:0-3695 GCA_044229815.1 Vicinamibacteria bacterium
AGAGGGAGGGCGACGCCTTGTGCGCGCGCCCGATGAAGGGCACGGCCCCGCGCGGCCCGACGCCGGCCGAGGCCGAGGCGCGCGCCTCGGCGCTGCGCCGCTCCGAGAAGGAGCGCGCCGAGAACCTGATGATCGTGGACATGATGCGCAACGACCTCGGGCGCGTGGCCGAGCTCGGCAGCGTCGCGGTCGAGTCGCTGTTCGACGTCGAGCGCTACCCGACGCTGCTGCAGATGACCTCGACGGTTCGCGCCCGCAGCGCCGCGCCGCTGTCGGGGTTGCTCGCCGCGCTGTTCCCCTGCGCCTCGGTCACCGGCGCGCCCAAGCCGCGCACCATGGAGATCATCGCGCGGGCCGAGCGCGCGCCCCGCGGGGTCTACACCGGCTCGATCGGCTGGGCCGGGCCGGGCGGGCGCGCGTCCTGGAACGTCGCGATCCGCACGGCGGTGGCCGACCGCGAGCGGGGCACGCTGGTCTACGGCGTCGGCAGCGGCGTCGTCGCGGACTCGACGGCCGAAGGCGAGTATGCCGAGTGCCTGCTCAAGGCGCGCGTGCTCGAGGAGGCCCCCTTCGCCCTGGTCGAGACGCTCGGCTTCCTGCCCGGCGAGGGCTTCCGCCGCCTCGACGGCCACCTGGCCCGGCTCGCGGCCTCCGCGCGGCACTTCGGCTTCGGCTTCGACGGGCTTGCGCTCGAGCGGGCGCTGCGCGCGACGGCCGCGGCGGCGCCGGGGGCCCTGCGCGTGCGGTTGCTGCTGCACGGCGACGGCCGGGTGGAGCTGCAGACCGCGCCGCTGCCGCCGGCGCCGGCGCGGCCGCCGAGGGTCGGCCTCGCCGCGCGCCCGGTCGATCCCGGCAGCGTCTGGCTGTACCACAAGACGACGCGGCGCGACGTCTACGACGCGGCCCGCGCCTCGCGGCCCGACTGCGACGAGGTGCTCCTGTGGAACACGCGCGGCGAGCTGACCGAGGCCTCGATCGCGAACCTGATCGTGGAGCGAAGGGGCGTGCGGGTCACGCCGCCCGTCGCCTGCGGCCTGCTGCCGGGCGTCGAGCGGGCGCGCGTGCTGACCGAGGGCGTGGCCCGCGAGGGGGTCGTGCGGCTGGGCGAGCTGGCCGCGGGCTCGCGGGTCTGGCTGGTCAGCGCGCTGCGCGGGGTGCGCGAGGCCGTCTTCGTCGGCTGAGGCGCGTCTATACTCGACAGGTGCGCCGTCTCGTCCCGACCCTGCTCGCCGGCCTCGTGCTCTCGGCGGGCGCGCGCGGCGCGTCCGCGGCGGATCCCGCCTCCTTGTTCGGCGGCCGGTTGCGCCTCGGCGTGGAGGCGACCGCCGGCCTCGCGCCCGACGACGAGGGCTACTTCAACTACGGCGACTACGAGTCGAGCACGCTACGGCGCTTCCGCCTCGACGTCGCGGCCGAGGCGCGCCTCGGCCGCGGCGTGGCTTTGCTCGCGGACCTGCGCAGCGACAACCTCTCGGCGCCGAGGGTCTACGCGCTCTACCTGCGGCTCACCCCGTGGCGCGGGCGCGCCTTCGACGTGCAGGCTGGGATGGTACCACCGGTGTTCGGCGCGTTCCCGCGCCGTCGCTACGCGGCCGACAACCCGCTGCCCAGCCTGCCGCTCGCCTACCAGTACCTGACGAACCTGCGCTACGACGCCGTGCCGGCGAACGCGGAACAGCTCACGGCCCAGCGGGGACGCGGCTGGCTGGTGGCATACCCGGTGGGCGAGGCCCGGCGGGAGCCCGGCGTGCCGCTCGTCGCGGGCGAGCGCTGGGACACGGGCGTGCAGGCGCGCCTGGGCCGCGCGCCGCTGTCGCTCGCCGTCGCGCTGACCCAGGGCTCGCCGAGCCACCCCCGCGTGCGGGACGACAACGGCGGCAAGCAGCTCGCGCTCCGGCTGGCGTGGCAGCCGGGACCGGGCCTCGTCCTCGGCGTCTCGGGCGCGCGCGCCCAGTTCCTGGACGATGCCGTGGGCGCTCTGCTGCCGCCGCCGGCGCAGCGGCCCTACCGGCAGCACGCGGCCGGCGTCGACGCCGAGTGGTCGCGAGGCTACTGGCTGGTGCGCGCGGAGGGCGTCTTCAGCCGCTGGCGGCTGCCGGCGCTCGACCAGACGCGGATCGAGAGCCCGCTCGCCGCGCGGGGCGGCTACCTGGAGGCGCGCTACAAGCTCCGGCCGGGCCTCTACGCGGCGGCACGGGCCGAGCGGCTGACCATGAGCGAGGTCGACACCGCCGCCGGCCCGCAGACCTGGGACGCCCCGGTGACGCGCTTCGAGGCGGGCCTCGGCTACTCCCCGCTGCGGCGCCTGCTGCTCAAGGCCTCGTGGCAGCACAATCGACGCGACGGCGGGCGCGTGCTCGAGAGCGACCTCTTCGCCGTCCAGGTGGCCGCATGGTACTGAGAAGGCCGGCCCTCGCCGCGCTGGCCGCCGCGCTCGCCGTGGCGGCCCCCGCCCAGACGACGCACACCGGCGGCACGATCCGGGGCCGTGTCGAGCTGCGTCGGGAGCCTCAGCCGGCCGACGCCCGGCCCGCGATCGCGGCGCTCGGCGCCCACGGGCCGCGGGACCTGCCCGACCGCCGGCGCAGCGTCGTCTACCTCGAGAGCGCGCCCCAGGCAGCCTTCGACGCGCCCGCGCCCGGCCGCGCCGCGCTCGACCAGCGCAACGAGCAGTTCGTGCCCTACGTGCTGGCGATCACCGTCGGCTCGACGGTCGACTTCCCGAACTCGGACCTCACCTACCACAACGTGTTCTCGCTCTCGAAGCCGAAGCGCTTCGACCTCGGCCGCTACCCGCGCGGCCAGTCCCGCGCCGTGCGCTTCGACACGCCCGGCGTCGTGCGCGTCTTCTGCGAGATCCACTCGCAGATGAGCGCCTGGATCCTCGTGTTCGCCCACCGCTTCTTCGCGACCACCGACGCCGAGGGCCGCTACCGGATCGAGGGCGTGCCCGCCGGCAGCTACACGCTGGCCGTCTGGAACGACGGGGCGGTGCGGGCGCGGCGCGAGCTGCGCGTCAGCGGCGACGGCGACACCGTCGAGGCCGACCTGGCGGTCGAGTGAAGAAGCGGCCGCTCGCCTCCCTGCGCTCGCGCATCTTCGCCGCCACGGCGATCGTGGCGGTGCTGCCGATCGCGGCCGCTCTCGGCTACGTGACGCGCCGCGCCGGGCAGCAGGCCGAGGCCGAGCTCGTGCGCGGCACGGCGGAGGCGGCGCGCATCGTGGAGCAGTACCACCGGACGCGGCTCGAGGTCGCGGCGGAGCGTGCCTCGCTCGTCGCCGACCTGCCGAAGCTGAAGGCCGCGGTCAACGAAGCCGACCCGCGCACGGTCGAGCCCGTGGCCCGGGACTACAGCCGGCGCGTGCGCTCCGACGCCTTCGTCGTCTCCGACCGCGAGGGCCGCACGCTCGTGGCGCTCGGCGCGAGCGGCGCCGGCTGGGCGGCGGCCGGCGCGGCGCCGTTCCGCGTCGAGGGCGCCCGCCTGCTCGAGACCGTCGGCGCGCCGATCCTGCTCGGCCCCGCCGGCGCGCCGGAGCAGCTCGGCCACCTGACGCTCGCCTTCGCCCTGGACGACGCCTTCGCCCGCCGCCTGCGCGCGCTCACGGGCAGCCACGTCGCCGTCGTCCACGCCGGCCGCGTCTTCGCGTCGAGCCTGCCGCGCGACCTCGACGAGGCGCTGCTCGCGCAGGCGGCC
>JBGASI010000504.1:0-3691 GCA_044229815.1 Vicinamibacteria bacterium
GGTGCGCCAGGTCCACGACCGGATGCCGCTGATCCTCGACCCGGCCGACTACGCCCGCTGGCTCGACCCGGCGGCCACGAGCGGGCAGGACCTCGAGCCGCTGCTGCGCCCGTTCCCGGCCGAGGCGATGACGGCCTTCGCCGTCAGCAGCGCCGTGAACCGGGCGTCGCTCGACGACCCGAGCTGCATCGAGCCGGCCTGAGGCGCCGCCGGCCGGCGCGGGCCATAATCGAAGCACGATGGCCCAGCGAGAGACACGCCCCGAACGGCCCCGGCGTCGCACGCGCAGCGAGCGGCGCGTCCGCGTCAAGACGCCGCCCGTCCTGTTCGAGAAGACCCAGGCCCTGATCGCGCGGATCCAGAAGCAGGTGGACGGCACCTTCCTCACCTACTGGACGTCGACCAGCGGCTCGGTGTGCGACAACGACGTGATGGCGCTGCACGCGATCCTGGAGGCCCGCGGGCGCCAGCAGCGCATCGCCCTCTTCGTCAAGTCGGACGGCGGCAGCGGCATGGCCTCGCTGCGCCTGGTGCACCTGCTGCGCCAGTACGCGCCGCGGCTGACGGTGATCGCGCCGCTGAACTGCGCCTCCGCGGCCACCATGCTGGCGCTCGGCGCGGACACGATCCAGATGGGGCCGCTGTCGTACCTGACCGCGGTCGACACCTCGCTCGAGCACGACCTCTCGCCGCTCGACCACACGAACCAGCTCGTCCCCGTGAGCAACGACGAGGTGGACCGGGTGATCCGCCTCTGGCGCGAGACCGTCAACCGGCGCGGCGACGGCGTCAACCCCTACCAGGAGCTGTACCGCTACCTGCACCCGCTCGTGATCGGCGCGCTCGACCGCGCGAGCAGCCTGTCGCTGATGCTGTGCCGCGAGATCCTGGGCTACCACCTCAAGGACGGGCGCAAGGCCGAGCGCATCGCGCGCCAGCTCAACTCGTCCTACCCCGCGCACCAGTACCCGATCACGGCACGCGAGGCGCGGCGGCTGGGCCTCAACACGCACGACATCCCGGGGCCGCTCGACGCGATGCTGCAGGAGCTGAACCTGCTCTACTCGGAGATGGGCCAGCGCGCGATCACCGACTACGACGAGGAGAGCCACCACGACAACGAGATCACCAACATCCTCGAGGGCAAGGGGATGCAGGTGTTCTACCAGGTCGGCAAGGACTGGCACTACCGCAAGGAAGAAAGGCGCTGGGTCTCGATCAACGACGTCTCGGCCTGGTACCGCTGCGGCTTCCGGAACGGCAAGGTCGTGAAGGAGCAGTTCCACATCCGCTAGGGGTCGGCACGGCCGGGCCGCTCAGAATCTCCGGACAGACGGGAAAGCGCAGGCTCGGGCACGAGCACGCGAGGCGATCCATGCCACCTCGGAACAGACTCCTGCCGACCGCGACGAGGATCGCGCTGGCCGGGTTGCTCGGGCTGGCGGCGGCGCCCGCCGCCCTGGCGCTGGCGCCCGATCGCGCGATCACGCAGTACGTGCTCGAGTCCTGGACGGTCAAGGACGGCGCTCCCGCGGGCACGATCACCGGCATCGCGCAGACGCCCGACGGCTACCTGTGGCTGGCCACCGAAGGCGACGGGCTGCTGCGCTTCGACGGCGTCAGCTTCGCGCACGAGGACGGACTCGACGCGCTGTTCGGCCAGCGGATCGGCTCGGTCACCTCCCTGCTGCGCTCGCGCGACGGCGCGCTGTGGGTCGGCACGACCCACGGCCTCGCGCGACTGCGTGACGGCCGCTGGAAGGCGTTCGACGGCGGAGACGCCCGGGTCGTCTTCGGCCTGCACGAGGCCGACGACGGCAGCATCTGGTATGCGCGCCACTGGGAGGGCCTGTTCCAGGTCGTTGGCGAGACCGTCACGCCGCGGCCGCTTCCGGGCGGGCCGCGCTTCGTGGGCAGCGACGGCGGCGGCACGCTGTGGGTCGGTGGCTACGAGGGGCTGTGGCGGATCGCGGGAGAGCAGCGCACGCTCTTCACGACACGGCGCGGCCTTCCCGACGACAACGTGAACCAGGTCTACTCCGACCGCGGCGGGGACGTCTGGATCTGCCTTCCGGTCGGCCTGCTGCCCGTGCGCGGCGACCGCTTCGGGCGGCTGCTGACGACCCGCGACGGGTTGTCGAACGACGACGTGACGACGGTGGCGCGGGACCGCGATGGCAGCCTCTGGGTCGGCACGGCCAACGGGGGCCTGAACCGCCAGCGGGGCGCGGGCTTCGAGGTGCTCACGAAGCGGCTCGGCCTCACGAACGACCACATCACCGCGATCTTCGAGGACAGGGAAGGCAGCCTCTGGGTGGGCACCGCGGCGGGGCTCAACCGCCTGCGCAACGCCAGCCTGCTCCCGATCGGAGGCACGGAGGGCCTGAGCCCCCGGCAGCCGCAGGGGATCGCCGAGGGCCCGGACGGCAGCGTCTACGTCTCCTCGGGCTTCGACGGCCTGAGCCGCATCCGCGACGGCCGCATCACCGTGTCGCGGCCGCAGGCGGTCCCCGGCGTCAGGTGGGATGGCGCGCTCCACGTCGACCCCGACGGGGCCGTCTGGAGCGCGCACCGCGACGGGCTCTCCTACCGCGGCCCGGGCGGCAACCGCGCCTACCCGGCGCCCGGGATCGTCACCTGCATCACCCGCGACGCGCAGGGCATCGTGTTCGCGGGCAGGAACGGGACGATCTACCGGTTCGAGCACGGCCGGGCGGCGCGCTACCGCCTCGAGGACGGCTCGCTGCTCGGGCCCGAGAGCCTGGGCTTCGACTTCGTCTGGATGCTCCGCACCGCGCGCGACGGCACGCTGTGGCTCGCGACGTCGCGCGGCGCGATCGCGGTCAGGGACGGAGTGGCCCGACGGGTGTGGCAGCAGGGCACGCTGAGCGCGCGCTCGGTGTTCGAGGACGAGGAGGGCACGGTCTGGCTCGGCACGATGGCGGGCCTGCTGCGGGTCCGCGGCGGCTCGGCCTTCCTGTTCAGCGCCCGCCACGGCCTGATCGAGGAGGACGTGCATCATGCCCTGGTCGACCGCAGGGGCGGCGTCTGGATGAGCGGGGCCCGCGGGATCTTCCGCGCGAGCCGACACGAACTCGACCAGGTCGCCCGCGGCCAGGCGGCCCGGCTGACGCTCGAGGCGTTCGGCGTCGCGGAGGGCATGCGCACGTCGGTGGCCAGCGCCCCGGCCCAGCCCGCCGGCTGCGCGGCGCGCGACGGCCGCCTGTGGTTCCTGACGGCGGCCGGCATCGTCGTCGTGGACCCGGAGCACATCGGCCACAACGACCTGCCGCCGCCGGTCGTCATCGAGCAGCTGCTGGTCGACGGCCGCTCCCTCGGGTCCGGGCCCCAGCTGGTCGTGCAACCGGGCAGCGACCAGCTGGCCATCCGCTACAACGGCCTTAGCCTGCTGGTGCCGGGCCGCGTGCGCTTCCAGTACCGGCTGGAAGGCTACGACGACGACTGGGTCGACGCCCAGGAGCGCCGCACGGCCTTCTACACGATGCTGCCCCCGGGCCACTACGTGTTCCGCGTGACGGCCGCGAACCACGACGGGGTGTGGAACGACCGCGGCGCGGCGATCCGGCTGGACGTGCTGCCCCCGTTCTGGGCGACCTGGCCGTTCCGCGGCGCGGTGGCGGTGATGCTGATCGGCCTGCTCGCGCTCGCCCACCGCCTCCGGGTCGCCCGG
>JBGASI010000025.1:0-21228 GCA_044229815.1 Vicinamibacteria bacterium
CGTGTTCAGGGCGCGCGCCATGCGGGTGACGTTGCCGACGTCGCGCGAGTGGATGAGCGCCGTGTGGCGGTAGCCGTGCTCGGCCCGTACGGAGGCCGCGATCGCCTCCGTCACGTCCTTCACCCGCACGATCGGCAGGAAGGGCATCATCTGCTCCTCCTGCACGAAGGCGTGCTCCTCGCGGGTCTCCCCGAACAGGAGCAAGGTCGCCTCGGGCACGCGCAGGCCCGCCGCCGCCGCCAGCACCGCCGCGTCCTTGCCGACCAGCTCCTTGCGCACGTGGGCGCGCCCGCAGCCGGTGGTCGCCTTGCCGTCCTCGAACTCGAAGGCGGCCCCGGCCAGCCGGCCGATGGCGCCCGCGTCGAGCTCGTGCGCGCCGGCGCGGCGCAGCGCGGCCTTCAGCGCCTCGGCCACGGAGGCCACGACGAAGACCTCCTTCTCGCCGATGCAGAGCAGGTTGTTGTCGAAGGACGCCCCTTCCACGATGGCGCGCGCCGCCGCGTCGGGATCCGCCGTCTCGTCGACCACCACCGGCGGGTTGCCCGGGCCGGCGGCGATCACCCGCTTGCCGGCCGACATGGCGGACTTCACGACGGCGGGGCCGCCGGTGACGCACAGCAGCGCCACGCCCGGGTGGCGGAAGATCTGCTCCGCCGTCTGGATGCTCGGCTCGGCGACGGTGGTGAGCGCGTCGCGCACGCCGAGGCTCGCCTCGATCTCGCGGTTGAAGGCCTGCAGCGCGTAGGCCGCCACCTTCGCCGCGGCCGGGTGCGGGCTGAACACGGCCGTGTTCCCGGCGGCCAGCACGTTGATGGCGTTGCTCGCCATGGTGGGCGCCGAGTGCGTGGCCGGCAGCACCATGCCGACGACGCCCCAGGGCGCGCGCTCGATCACGCACAGGCCGCTCGCGTCGCTGCGGGCGTCGCTGCGCATGGCCTCGACGCCGAGCACGCGCCTGACGGACTGCAGCTTCGCGATCTTGTGCTCGAGCCGGCCGATCCGCGTCTCGTCGAGCTCGCGGCGGCCCAGCTCCTCCGCGCGCGCGTCGCAGACGCGGCGGATGACACCGACCAGGCGGCCGCGCTCCTCGAGGCTCATCTCCGCGACGCGCCGCTGGGCCGCCGCGGCCGCCTCGACCGCCTCGTCCACGGTGGCGAAGACGCCGTCGCCGAGCCCGCTTGCCGGCCGCGCGGCGGTGGCGGACGCGTGGCGCGCCGCGGGCTGCTGCAGCCGGGCCAGCACGTCCCGCGTGATCCGGGCGACGAGCTCCTCCTGGACGGACGTCACGGCTTGGCCACCGTGTGGCCGCCGAGCTCGACGCTGTCGACGATCCCGACGATGACGGCGTCGACGGGCGCTTCCTTCGTCCCGGGCGTCAGCCGCGCGGAGCTGCCCTGAGTGAACAGCACGAACTCGCCGCTGCCGACGCCGAGGTTGTCGACGGCCACGATCGAGCTGCCCGAGGGCGCGAGCGCGCCGTCCCGGGTGACGTACGGCTGCAGCAGGAACAGCGACATGCCCTGCAGCTTGGGGTGCTTCTGCGTCGCGACGACGTTGCCGATCACCTTGGCCATGAACATGGTGAGCCTCGTCCCCCGGCCGCGCCCCCGCTAGCGGGGCAGCGCCTTGGCCAGTTCCTCGTGCGGACGCGCGATCACCTGCACGCTCTTGACCTCGCCGTTGATCGCGCGCGCGGCCGCGACGCCCGCGTCCACGGCCGCCTTCACGGCGGCCACGTCGCCCGTCACGAAGCCCGTGCACAGGCCGCTGCCGACCTTGCGCCAGCCCTTGAACTCGACGTTGGCGGCCTTGAGCATCGCGTCCGTGGCCTGCACCAGCGCCACCAGGCCGTGCGTCTCGATCATGCCGATTGCCATCTGCGCCATCTGCTGTCTCCTTCGCGCCCTACGCCAGCACGCCTTCGACGAGCCCCTCGTGCGGGCGCGCGATGACGTGGCACGCCACCAGCTCGCCCACCGAGCGCGCCGCCTCGGCGCCGGCGTCGACCGCCGCCTTCACGCTGCCCACGTCGCCGCGCACCACCACGGTGACGTAGCCCCCGCCGATCTCGACCGTGCGCAGCAGGCTGACGTTGGCCGCCTTGCACATGGCGTCGCTCGCCTCGATCAGGCCGACGAGGCCCTTCGTCTCGATCAATCCGATGGCCTGGCTCATCGCGCCTTCCCCTTGTCTGCTGCGGGACCCTTGTCTGCCGCGGGCTGGAGGAACGCCGCGAGCGCCTCGTGCGGCCGCGGGATCACCTGCACGCTCACCACCTCGCCCACGCGCGCGGCCGCCTCGGCGCCGACGTCGGTCGCCGCCTTGACGGCGGCCACGTCGCCCTCGACGAACGCCGTCACCAGGCCGGAGCCCACCGGCTCCCAGCGCGTGAAGGTGACGTTGGCGGCCTTCAGCATCGCGTCGACCGCCTCGAACATCGCCACGAACCCGCGCGTCTCGATCATCCCCAGCGCCTGCTTCATCGGCTCGCTCCCTGCTTGATGAGCTCAATCTCCTGCGTGCGGTGAAGTCCGCACGCGTTCGCTTCGTCCGTGTCCAGGTGGACGTCCAGGCGCACGTCCGGGTCGACCCGCACGTGCACCCGGTTGAACGTGACGCCCGCGTCTCCGCCGACGCGCAGGCCCATCACGTCGCCGTGGCGCACGCCGTAGTGGGCGGCCTCGGCGGGGTTCATGTGCACGTGCGCGGCGGCGCGGATCAGGCCCTGCTTCAGCTCGACCGAGCCGCGCGGGCCCATCACCAGCGCCCCGGGCGTGCCGTCCAGGTCGCCCGAGATGCGGATCGGCACGTTCTCGAAGCCGAGCGAGACCGCGTCGGTGAACGCCAGCTCGATCTGCGAGCGCTTGCGCAGCGGGCCCAGGATGCGCAGGTTCGAGATCAGCCGGCTCCGCGGCCCGATCAGGGTCAGCGTCTCCTTCGCGGCGAAGTGCCCGCGCTGGTACAGCGGTCGGTCGGGCGTCAGCTCGTAGCCCGGGCCGAACAGGCGGTCGAGGTCCTCGCGGCACAGGTGCGCATGGCGGGCCGACGCGTGTACGACCAGCGCCGGGACGGCCGGGCCGTGCCCGAGGCGCTGCGCCACGATCTCCCGGACGAGTCGCTCGACGGTCGCCCGGTCCGCGACCGGGCCGGCCGCTTCGTCGCGCGTGCTGTTTGGATGGATCTGCACGATTCTGGAGGATATTAGTCAGAACAGATCAGAGGTCAATAGTACCAACTGACTAGAGAGGTGACGGGGCAGTCCTGTAAGTCATTGACTATAAAGATAAGACAGCGTCTAGGCCGGCGCTTTGTCGCGGCCTGAAGCGATCACTTCCGCCGCCGCCCGGGCCACGATCCGTTCCTCGTCCGCCGGAATGAGGAGAACCGTGCAGGCCGCGGCCGGAGGCGAGAGGACGCCCTCGCCCGCGGCGGCGGCGTTGCGCGCGGCGTCGAGCTCGATGCCGAGCCCCGAGAGGCCGGCGCAGACGGCGGCGCGGACCTGCGGGCTGTTCTCGCCGATGCCTCCCGAGAAGGTCAGGACGTCGATCCCGCCGAGTCGCACGAGGAAGGCGCCGAGGTAGTGACGCACGGCGTCGACGAAGACCTCGAGGGCGAGGCGCGCCCGCGCGTCGCCCGCCGCGGCGGCCGCCTGCAGGTCGCGCACGTCGCCGCTGCCGCCGCTGATGCCGGCGAGGCCCGACCGGCTCGCGAGCAGCGCGGCCATCTCGTCGACCCCCAGCCCGCGCCGCTTCATCACGTACAGCGCCGCGAAGACGTCGAGGTCGCCCACGCGGTCGTTGTGGGGGAGCCCGGACTGGGGCGACATGCCGAAGCTGCAGTCGACGGCGACGCCCGAGCGGATGGCGGCGACGCTCGAGCTGCCGCCGAGGTGGCAGGAGACGTGGCGCAGCCCGCCTCGCCCCAGCAGGGCCTGGGCCCGCTCGCTGGCCGCGCGGTGGCTGGCCCCGTGAAAGCCGTAGCGGCGGACCCCGAGTTCCTCGCGCCAGGCCCACGGGACCGCGTAGGTGGTCGCCGACTCCGCCACCTGGTCGAAGAAGGCCGTCTCGAACAGCGCGACGAGGGGCACGCCGGGGGCGCTGCGCCGGAAGGCGCGCATGGCCGCCACGTAGGGCGGGTTGTGCGCCGGGGCGAAGAAGGAGAACTCCTCCATCGCCGAGAGGACGTGGTCGTCCACCAGGCGGGCGCCGCTCACGGGACCGGCGTGCACGGCCTTGAAGCCGACGGCCGAGAGCTCCGCGAGGCCGGCCAGGGGCTTGCCCGGGCCGGTCACGTCGGCGAGGCAGCGTCCGATGGCCGTCTCGTAGTCGGGGCAGTCGCCGCCGGGGCGGCCGATGCGCTCGACGCGGCCCTGGGCCAGGGCCGCTTCGGCGGCCATGTCGTACAGCCGGTACTTGAACGAGGTGCTTCCGATGTTCGCGACCAGGACCTTCAGAGATGAACCCATCGAAGAACCCTTGAAGTAGTCTGGCTGATTCTCTATAGTTCGTGACCGGAGTCAATCAGAATCCGTCATGAGCGGAGACCGGGTCGAAGAGAACGGCGTCGTCTCGTGAACGCGGCCGAGTGCGAGCCCCTGCTGCACAAGGACAAGGAGCTCGTGGCCCACGAGACGGACGCGCTGCTCGCGGGCGTGCGCGTCGCGATGGAGCGCGTCGGGGCGAGCGCCGGCGTCGTCGGGATCAAGGACAAGTACGCGGACGTGATCGCGGCGCTCGAGCCGCGGCTGCCGAAGGGCCTGCGCGTGCAGCCGCTCCACGACAGCTACCCCGCCGGCGACGAGTTCCTGCTCGTGCACGCGGTGACCGGGCAGGTGATCCCGCCCGGCGGCCTGCCGCGCGACGTGGGCGTGACGGTGCTCAACGTCGAGACGCTGGTCAACGTCGGCCGCGACGTCCCGGTCACCCACAAGTACCTGACCGTGGCCGGCGCCGTGCGCGACCCCGTCACGCTGCGCCTGCCGATCGGGACGCCCCTGCGGGAGGCGATCGCGGCGGCCGGCGGGGCGACGGTGGGCGAGTTCCGGGCCCTGCTCGGCGGGGTGATGATGGCCCGTCTCGCTCGCGACCTCGACGAGCCGGTGACGAAGACGACCGGCGGCGTGGTGGTGCTCCCCTCGGATCACCCGCTGCTGCGCCGCTACGCCGGCTCCTGGCCCGCGATCGCCCGGGTCGGCCGCTCGGCCTGCGACCAGTGCCGCTTCTGCACCGAGCTGTGCCCGCGCTACCTGCTCGGCCACCCGATCGAGCCGCACCGCGCCATGCAGTCGCTGGGCTTCAGCGCGCCCGGCGCCGCGCTGGTGGCGGGCACGCTGTACTGCTGCGAGTGCAACCTGTGCAGCCTCTACGCCTGCCCCGAGGATCTGGACCCGAGGCGGGTCTGCGTGGAGGCGAAGCCCGGCGCTCGCGAGCGCGGGCTGACGTTCGCGGGCCGTGCCGCGGACCTGCAGCCCCACCCGCTGGCGGCCGCGCGCCGCGTCCCGATGCGGCGGCTGATCGCGCGGCTCGGGCTCGACGGCTACCGCAACGTCGGCCCGCTGTCCGGGCAGGCGTTCGCGCCGCGCCGGGTGCTGCTGCCGCTCAAGCAGCACGCCGGGCCGCCGGCGCTGGCGGTCGTCAAGGCGGGCGAGCGGGTGCGTGCCGGCGATCTCGTCGCGCAGCCCGCGCCCGGCGCGCTCGGCGCGCGGATCCACGCGAGCATCGACGGCGTGGTGCGCGAGGTCGCGGACGACGGCGTGCGGATCGAGGCGTAGGCGGCGGCGCGCGGGGCGCTGAGGAGGCAAGCAGTGCACGAGCTCAACTCGATAGGGCTGGTCGAGGTCTCGAGCATCTGCCTCGGCCACCTGGCCGAGGACGCGATGCTCAAGGCGGCTCCGGTCGAGCTGCTGCTCGCGCGCACGATCTGCTCGGGCAAGTTCATCGTGGTGGTGGGCGGCGACGTCGCGGCGGCGGAGTCGGCCGTCGAGGCCGGCGCGGCGGTCGCGCGCGGCGCCCTGATCGAGAAGCGCGTGATCGCCCAGGTCCACCCCGGCGTCTTCCCGGCGATCGCGAACGCGGTCGCCCTCGACCCCGGCCGCGCGCGGGCGCTGGGCGTCCTCGAGACCTTCTCCGCCTCGAGCATCGTCGAGGTGGCCGACGTCGCCGCGAAGGCCGCCGACGTCACGCTCTTCCGGGTGCACCTCGCCATGGCGATCGGCGGCAAGGGCTACGTGATGATGACCGGCGACGTGGCGAGCGTGGAGGCCGCCGTGGGAGCCGGCGCCCAGCTCGCCGCCGAGGAGGGGATCCTGGTGGGCTCCACCGTGATCGCCGCGCCCCGGCCGGAGCTGTTCCGCGAGTTCGTGTAGTTCTTGAGCGCCCGCGGCGGGAGTGTTACGCTCCGCCCGCCTGACTGCCGTCGCGGCCGGCCGACCCGCCGGTGCGCGGCCTGCCCGGCCCGGTGGCGCCCATGGGGAGACGCTGCGGGTCGCCGACTCTCCCCGGTAACAAGGGTTCCGCTGCCCCCATGATCCAGAACCTATTGCTGTCCGCCCCCGCGGCCCACTCGACGCTCACGGGCCTCGACTGGGTGATGATCCTGCTCTATTTCAGCGTGCTCGCCGGCGTCGCCTACTGGGTGGTCTCGAAGAGCAAGAACACCACGAGCGACTACTTCCTGGCCGGCCGCAACCTCAGCTGGTACATCATCGGCGCGTCCATCTTCGCCTCGAACATCGGCTCCGAGCACGTGGTCGGCCTCGCCGGCTCCGGCGCCGCGGACGGCGTCGCGATGGCGCACTACGAGCTGCACGCCTGGTGCCTGCTGCTGCTCGGCTGGGTCTTCGTGCCCTTCTACATGCGCTCGCAGGTCTTCACGATGCCGGAGTTCCTGGAGCGGCGCTTTTCGCCGGCCTCGCGCTACGTGCTGTCGATCGTCTCGCTGATCACGTTCGTGATCTCGAAGATCGCGGTCGGCATCTTCGCCGGCGGCGTCGTGTTCTCGACGCTGCTGCCCGAGGTGCGGCTCAACATCGGCGGGACCGAGATCGGCAGCTTCTGGGTCGGCTCGATCCTCGTGATCGTGCTGACGGGCCTCTACACCGCGCTCGGCGGCATGCGGGCGGTGGCCTACAACGACGCCGTGCAGGTCGTGGTGCTGATCACCGGCTCCGCCGCGCTCACCTTCTACGGCCTGTACCAGCTCGGTGGCTGGGGCGAGTTGCGCCGGATCGTCGGCCCCGACATGTTCAACCTGTGGAAGCCGCTGATCCCCGCCGGGGTCGAGGGCACCTGGGCGCCCGTGCTCGAGAAGAACGCGAGCGGCCAGATCACGCGGATGGCCTGGTACTTCAACGACTACTTCCCCTGGCTGGGGATGCTCTTCTGCGCCCCGATCATCGGCATGTGGTACTGGTGCACCGACCAGTACATCGTCCAGCGCGCGCTGGGCGCCCCGGACCAGACGCAGGCGCGCCGCGGCAGCATCTTCGCGGCCTTCCTGAAGCTGTTCCCGGTGTACCTGTTCATCATCCCGGGCCTGGTCGCCTATGCGCTCGCCAAGAGCGGCAAGGTCCCCGGGCTCGAGGGCATCGCCACCGACCGCTCGGTCGCGCAGGCGGCCTTCCCGCTGATGGTCGAGCACCTGCTGCCCCCGGGGCTGCGCGGCCTGGTCGTGGCGGGCCTGCTCTCGGCGCTGATGGGCTCGCTGGCCGGCGTCTTCAACGCCTGCTCGACGCTGTTCACGGTCGACCTCTACGAGAAGCTCTACCCGGGCGCCTCGCAGGAGAAGCTGGTCCGCACGGGCCGCACCGCGACGATCGTGATGGTGCTGATCGCGCTCGCCTGGCTGCCCGTGATCCAGGGCGCCCACGGCCTGTACAACTACCTGCAGGCCGTGCAGGGTTACCTCGCGCCGCCCGTGTTCGTCGTCTTCTTCCTGGGCGTCTTCTGGAAGCGGATGAACTGGCAGGGCTGCCTGTGGGCGATGATCGTCGGGTTCGCCGTCGGCCTGTTCCGCATGGCAGTCGACACCCCGGTCTCGCTCGGCCTCGCCGGCTTCGAGAACGGCTACCCGGCGGGGACGTTCCTCTGGATCGTCAACAAGACCTACTTCCAGTACTTCAGCGTGCTGATCACGCTCATCTCCGCCGCGGTGGCGGTGGTGGTGAGCCTCGCGACGGGCGCGCCCGACTACGCGCGGATCGGCGGGCTGACCTACGCGACGGCGACCGCGGACCACGACGCCGAGACCCGGGCGAGCTGGGACTGGCGCGACGTCGCCGGCTCCGCCTTCGTGCTGGCCGCGATCCTCGGCGCGTACCTGTACTTCCGCGGCTAGTCGTCCCGAGTTCGCGAGACGTCCGGAAGGGGACCAGGCTTCGGCCTGGTCCCCTTTTTCGCTCGTCGCGGTCCGAATCGGGGCGGCTTTCCGAGCCGCCGGGAGGGTCAGCTGCGAAGGTCGAGCTCGCTGAAGACGACCTTCACCGTCCGGCTCACGTCGTGCGACGTCACGGCCAGGCCCAGGTAGGATGCCTGCGGCAGGCGCTGCTGATGCACGCAGAACGTCTTCCAGCGTTCCCCGTCCCGGCTGGCCTGGCCGGTGATCGTGTCGCCGGCGCGGACGAGCTTGAGCCACACACCCGGAAAACTCACCGGGAAATCGGGCTCGGGCGGGAGCGGCTGAGGCGGGTAGACGCCGGTGCACGGCCCGTTCGGCGTCTCGCGGTACTGGAACTCCAGCCCGCCGTTGTTCTTGTTGCGGGGCTGGTTGTCGCCGAAGGCGAGGAGGAAGGCGTGCTCCGCCCCGGCCTCGAGCGAGCCGCGCAGCATCAGGCCGGCCTTCGTGTAGACGTCGGCCATCTCGAGCGAGACGACGCGGGCGCGGAACTCGAAGCCCCCGGAAACCGGGACGCAGGCGAAGTGGAACTCGTCCCGCGTGCCCCAGACGTCCTCGCCACCGGCGACGATCGTCGTGTCATGGGCCGAGTGAAGCGTGCTGCCGTGAAGACGCGGCGACCCGACGTCGGTGCCGATCAGGGAGGGTATGTTTCGCACGGGGCAGGTTACGGCCCGCGCGCGCGGGCCGTCAAGGCTGCCGAATCGGCCGGCAACGGCCGTCGCTTGCCGAACGGACCTGCCGCTGCTAGCGTGCCCGGGTCCTTTGGCGGGCGCTTCGCGCGGCGAAGCCGCGCTGGTCGCGATACCGCTTTCTCGAGGAGGACGCAGTGCGACACGTGTCCCGGCGCGTCTTCATGCGCCCGTTCTGCCGCGTCGCCGTGATCCTGCTGGCGCTGCCGGCAGCGGCTCTTGCGCAGACCCCGCTGTGGCAGGGGAAGGGGAGGATCGTCGTCAGCGCCGACGGCAACGAGCACGACCACGACGACTGGGCGGCGACCCCGCTGTCGCTGGCCCTGCTCGCGGCCCGCGGGCTGCAGGACAAGGTGCCCCTCTACATCTACGCCGACCACGTCTGGGGGAGCAACCACGAGCATCCGGGTGTCGCCGGCGTCAAGCCCTACGAGCAGATGCGCATCAGCACGCTGAAGGGCGGCGAGCTGTTCGGGTTCGGACACACGCGCTTCGTGGCGGCTGTCGACGATCCCGAGGTCGCGTACGAGGCCCTGAAGGACGAGATCGACCGCTCCTCGCCGGAGAACCCGCTGTTCGTCGTCGTCGCCGGACCGGTCCAGGTGATCGGGGAGGCGATCTCGCGGGCGCGCAGGGACAGGCGGGGTTTCGTGACGGTCCTCTCGGTGGCGAACTGCTGGAACGACGAGCACGCGGACAAGCCCTACCCCTGGGAGCACCACTCGGGCTGGACCATGGCGAAGATCCGTCAGCGGTTCTCGGGTGAGCCGGGCGGGGGCCTGACGATCGTCTCGATCCAGAACCAGAACCCCCGCCTGATGCGCAACTGGTGGGAGTACGAGTGGCTGAGGACGGCTCCCGAGCGCGACGACCCGTACTACGCCAGGGGCAGCTGGGCGTGGCTGTTCGACCGGCTCTGCATGAGCATCAAGCCGGTGTCGGCCGACGAGAACTACTACGCGATCGACGCCTCGGACGCGGGCAAGATCGTGTTTCTGCTGACCGGGATCGAGGAGACCAGCCCGCGGCTGTGCCACGAGATCATGAGCTCGCCCGTGCGTCGTCCCTGAATCGGGAG
This sequence comes from Vicinamibacteria bacterium, assembly GCA_044229815.1. GTDB lineage: Bacteria > Acidobacteriota > Vicinamibacteria > Fen-336 > Fen-336 > DATBSL01. The sequence continues at coordinate 10,162 of JBGASI010000025.1, forward strand.
AGAATGAGCGGCGGGCACAAGGAGCTGCAGCAATGAGAAGAGCGACGTCGTGGGCCGCCGTCCTGCTGTTCGTGCCGGGCGCCTGGGCCGGGGTGCCGGAGGGCTACAAGGGAAAGCCGTTCGAGGACGAGTTCCACAAGGCCGGCGCGCCGAAGATCCCGGGCATCGTGCAGGCGGCGCTCTACGACCTCGGCGGCGAGGGCGTCGCGTACCACGACACGACGCCCGCCAACGAGGGCAGCGGCGGGCTCAACGCGAGCCCCGAGCACCAGCGGGCACACGCCTCCGCCTACCTCTGGGGGTTCCGCAAGGGCGAGGCCGTCGACCTCTCGTACGTGAAGGACTTCGCGGACCTCAACCACCCGAACGCGGTCACTCCTCACGTCAACCAGCTCTACATCGGCTGGACGGCGGCGGACGAGTGGACGAACTACACGGTCGAGGTGACGAAGCCCGGCCGCTACCGCGTGAAGGCCCTCTACTCGAACGAGGCCAACGCGGTCTCCTTCGACGTCGACGGGAAGCCGGCCGGCGCCTGCAGGCTGCCGGTCGCGACCGAGAGCTGGCACCACTGGAACTTCGCGCCGATCGGCACGGTCGACTTCCCGAGCGCCGGGCCCGCGTTGCTCAAGTTCCACTACGGCCGCGGCAACAACTTCGCCTTCTTCGTCTTCGAGCCCGTCGAGTCGAAGTAGCGACGCGGACGCGGCCGCCGCGATCGGCCGTATGCTCGTGTGGTCATGGCCCGACGCCTCCTGCTGATCAGCACCTCGACCGTCCACGGCACGCGTTACCTCGAGCACGCGTCCGCCCTGCTGCGTGACACGTTCGGCGCCGCGCGCCGCGTGCTGTTCGTGCCGTTCGCGCTGCAGGACCGCGACGCCTACCTCGCCAAGGCCCGCCCGGCCTTCGAGGAGCTGGGCTACGCGCTCGACTCGCTGCACGAGGCCGAGGACGCGCCGCGCGCGATCGAGGAGGCCGAGGCGGTCTTCTGCGGCGGCGGCAACACGTTCCGCCTGCTCAGGGCGCTCGAGCAGCTGGGCGCGCTGGCCGCGATTCGCGGACGGGTGGCGGAGGGGATGCCCTACGCCGGCGCCAGCGCCGGCTCGAACCTGGCCTGCCCGACGATCAAGACGACCAACGACATGCCGATCGTGCAGCCCGCGTCCTTCGACGCGCTGGCCCTCGTGGGGTTCCAGATCAACCCGCACTACCTCGACCCGCTGCCGGGCTCCACGCACATGGGAGAGACCCGCGAGACCCGCATCCGCGAGTTCCACGAGGAGAACGCCGCCGTGGTCGTGGGCCTGCGCGAGGGGGCCATGCTGCGCGTCGAGGGCGACTCGGTGCGGCTCGAGGGCCTTGCCGGCGCCCGCGTCTTCCGTCGCGGGCAGGAGCCGGTCGAGGCCGTTCCGGTCGCCGACATCACGTCCCTCGTCGGCTGAGCCGGCATCCGGGCCGCGCTGGCGCGGGCGCTGGGCGACCGCCTGAGCCTCGAGGCTCTTGCCTGGCGGGCCACCCTTGCCTAGACTCGCCGCCGGGCCGGGCCCCGCGCGGCGCCGGCGAGCGGAGGACGAGCGATGACGACCACGTCCCGGGAGTGCCTCGGTCGCGTCCTGCGGCGCGAGCCGACGGACCGCATCCCGGTGGACTTCGGCGGCACGGCCGTGACCGGCATCCACGTGCGGATGGTCGAGTTGCTGCGGCGCCACTACGGGTTGGCCCAGGGGCCGGTCAAGGTCACGGAGCCCTACCAGATGCTGGGCGAGGTGGCCGCCGACCTTCGCGAGGCGATGGGCATCGACGTGGTCGGTCTCACGCCCCGCACCACGATGTTCGGCTTCGAGAACCGCGGTTGGCGCGAGTTCCGCACGTTCTGGGGCCAGCTGGTGCTGGTGCCCGAGGGCTTCGTCACCTCGCTCGACGGCAACGGCGACCTCCTGATCTACCCCGAGGGCGACCGCGCGGCGCGGCCGAGCGGCCGCATGCCGAAGGCCGGCTTCTTCTTCGACACGATCGTGCGCCAGGACCCGCTCGACGAGTCGCGGCTCGACCCCGCGGACAACCTCGAGGAGTTCACGCCGCTCGACGAGCGCGACCTCGCCCACTGGAAGGCGCAGGTCGCGGCGCTCGAGGGCACCGCGAACGGCGTGATCGCGAACGTCGGCGGCACGGCGCTCGGCGACATCGCGCTCGTGCCCGGGCCCTGGATGAAGAACCCGCGCGGGATCCGCGACGTGGCCGAGTGGTACATGACCACGGCCTCGCGGCCGGACTACGTCCACGCGATCTTCGAGAAGCAGACCGAGATCGCGATCGGCCGGCTGCGGGCCCTGCACGAGGTCGCCGGCGAGGTGATCCAGGCGGTGTTCCTGTGCGGCACGGACTTCGGGACCCAGGACTCGCAGTTCCTCTCGCCCCGCACCTTCCGCGAGCTGTACCTGCCCTACTACCGGCGGATGAACGACTGGATCCACGGGCACACCGGCTGGCGGACGTTCAAGCACTCGTGCGGCTCGGTCGAGCCCCTGATCACGGCCTTCGCCGACGCGGGCTTCGACGTGCTGAACCCGGTGCAGATCAACGCGGCGAAGATGGACCCGCAGCAGCTGAAGGACAAGTACGGGGAGCGGGTGATCTTCTGGGGCGGCGGGGCCGACACCCAGCGGATCCTGCCGTTCGCGACGCCGGCCGAGGTGGAGGCGCACGTGCTGCGCCAGTGCGAGATCTTCGGCAGGGGCGGCGGCTTCGTGTTCAACACCGTCCACAACGTGCAGGCCAACGTGCCGGTCGAGAACGTGGCGGCGATGGTGCGCGCGCTCGCGCGCTTCAACGGCCGCGCCGCGTAGGGGGAGTGCGATGAGCGACATCCTGCAGAGGCTTTCCGAGTGCGTCGAGGCCGGCAAGGCGAACGCGAGCTCGCCGTTCCCGGCGGAGCTGAAGGGGCAGCCCGGCGCGGACGAGCTGTGCCGCGAGGCCCTCGACACCGGCGTCGCCCCCACCGCGATCCTCGAGCAGGCGCTCGTGCCCGGCATGGCGCGGATCGGCGAGCAGTTCGCCCGGGGCGACGCCTTCGTGCCGGAGATGCTGCTCTCGGCCCGGGCGATGACCGCCGCGATGAAGCACCTGCGCCCCTACTTCGCCTCGGGCGAGGTGAAGCGGCGCGGGGTCTTCGTCTGCTGCACGGTGCAGGGCGACCTGCACGACATCGGCAAGAACATCGTGGCGATGGTGGTCGAGGGGGCGGGCTTCGAGGTCGTGGACCTCGGCGTCGACTGCCGGGCGGAGAAGGTCCTCGAGGCGGTGGAGAAGCACCCGGGCTGCGCGGTCGGACTCTCGGCCCTCTTGACCACGACCATGGTCAACATGGAGCACATCGTCCGGGAGATCAAGGCGCGCCACCCGCAGACGGTCATCCTGGTCGGGGGCGCCCCGGTCACGCGCGAGTTCTGCGAGCGGATCGGCGCCAGTCACTACTCGCCCGACCCGCAGGGCGCGGTCGAGTACCTGAAGTCCGTCATCCCGGCGGCCTGACCCCGTGGCACAGGTGCCCGCCGCGAGCGGCGGCCCCGAGGTCCTCCACGTCCGGCTGACCTTCGAGGAGGCCCGGCCGCGGGCGCAGGACGTGTGCACCGTGCTGGGCTACTCTCCGGGCGCCGAGCCCGCGCCCGTGCGGGACGCCGTCCGCGAGCTGCTCGCCTCCGACGACGCCCTGTGGTCGATCGAGGGCGGCGGCGTCCTGTACCCGGCGGCGACCGTCGCCGCGGCCGACCGTCAGCTGGCCGTCGGAGGGTTGGCGCTCGAGATCGGCCGGACGGTGGCCGGCCAACTCGCCCACTCCGACGCCGTCTTCGTCTTCCTGTGCACCGCCGGCCCCGGCATCGAGGAGCGCTCGCGCCGGCTGATGGCCGAGGGCGACCCGTTCACCGGCTTCATCGCCGACGCCGTCGGCTCGCTCGTCGTGGAAGCCGCCATGGAGCGCGTGCACGAGCGCGTGGAGGCCCTGGCGGACGAGCGCGGGCGGCGCGCCACGAACCGCTACAGCCCGGGCTACTGCGGCTGGCCCCTTCGCGAGCAGCAGCAGCTGTTCCGGCTGCTGCCGGCGGGGTTCTGCGGCGTGAGCCTGAGCGACTCCTCGCTGATGACGCCGATCAAGACGGTGAGCGGCCTGATCGGCCTCGGGCGGGACGTGCGGCGCAACCCGTACACCTGCCGCCTGTGCGACCTCGAGGACTGCCTCTACCGGAGGCTGCAACCGACCGCGTGAGCCGCGACGGGCCACGCTCGGGTCATTGACGTGCCGCGCCGCTGCGTCGAGACTCTCTCCCGTGGCGCTCGCCCTCGAACGGCTCGTCGGCTCGACGGTGGACGGAAAGTATCGCGTCGATCGGCTGCTCGGCCGCGGCGGTATGGGCGCGGTGTTCCGGGCACTCCACCTGGGCACCGACCGGACGGTCGCGCTCAAGGTGATCGTGCCCGACTTCGCGGACCGGCCCGACTTCCTGGCTCGCTTCGAGCGCGAGGCGCGGGCCTGCGGCCGGTTGCGGCACCCGAACATCGTGGACGTCACGGACTTCGGCTACGCCGAGGTCGACGGCCGGCGCATCGCCTATCTCGTCATGGAGTACCTCGACGGCTGCTCGCTCGCGGAGGTCGTGCGCGAGGGGGCGCAGCTCCCGGTCGCCTGGGTCGCGGACGTGCTGGAGCAGGCGGGCAGCGCGCTCGAGGAGGCGCACCGCGCGGGGATCCTCCATCGGGACCTCAAGCCCGACAACGTCTGGCTGGAGCCGAACCGCCGGGGCGGCTACACGGTGAAGGTGCTCGACTTCGGCCTCGCCAAGCTCGGAGGCTTGGACCACGAGGAAGCTGCGCCCGCCGCGCGCGCGATCCAGCCCGTTCCGGCCGCAGGCGAGACGCCGTGGGACGGCGAGGGCGGCGACGAGGAAACCCGCGTGCGGCCGACCGGGACGCCCTCGAGAGCGGCGACGGAGCAGGACACCGCGCTCGGGACGATCGTCGGCACGCCCGCGTACATGTCGCCGGAGCAGTGCCGCGGCGAGGCCCTCACCCCGCGCTCCGATGTCTACAGCCTGGGCGTCATCGCCTATCGGCTGCTCAGCGGCAGTCTGCCGTTTCGCGGCAACACCGCGGAATTGCTCGCCGCCCAGCTGGCCGAGGCGCCGCTCCACGTGCGCGCACTGCGACCGGGCCTGCCCCGAGAAGCGGCCGAGATCGTGATGCGCGCGCTGGCGAAGGTCCCCGACGAGCGCCCGCAGAGCGCGGGCGCCTTCGCGTCGATGTTCGCGGCGCGCGCGCAGACGACGGCGGATTTCCTGAAATCCTCGCTGTTCGTCTTCCTCGAGCACGCGCAGGCCTTCGTCTCGGCCTCGATCATCGGCCTGTGGCCGGTGCTGGCGCTCGGGCTGTTCGCGGCCCTGAACGCCCTCGCCTTCGTCTACGGCCATCCGCTCGTGACCCGGAGCGCCGGCACCGGCTTCGTCGTCGGCATCATCATGATCACCGTGGGGCCCGGGATGCTGCTGGTTCAAGGGGCAGTCGTGCCAGCGGTGATGCAGGCCGTGGTGGCGCCGCTGCAGCCGATCGACGTCGGCTCGCTGCGGCGGCGCTTCCGACCGCGCCTGCTGGCCTATCTGCGCTCGGTCGCGCCGCTGCTGGCTCTTTTCGCCGCGACCGCCGTCTGGCAGGTCCCAGCACGACCCCTGACGCGGGGGCTCGCCTCGCTGACGCGTTCCGAGAGTATCCCGGCGGCCGCGCTCGGGGCGCTGGGCATCGCGCTCCTGCCCAACCTGCCGTTGCTGGTGCTGTTCGCCCTCCTGGCGCGCAGCGGGTCCGCGCGTGCCTTCCAGTTCCTGGCGCCGACCGCGGTCGTGGAGGGCCTCGGACCCCGCGAGACGCTGCGCCGTGCGGCGCTGCTGGCCAGTTCCAGCCCGGCCTCCCTGCGGGCCGTGCGGCTCCTGACCGTCGGGGCGACCGCGGGCGCCGGCTTCGTGGGAGGCGTCGGCTTTGCCGTGCTGTCGCGCCGGCTGCCGCCCGAGGCGGCCCTGGGCGTGATCGGCATCCCGATCACGCTCGCCTTCGTGCTGGTCGCGCCGCTTCTCGCCGTCATCTCGGCCCTGACCTACCTGCGCGCGCGGCGCGCGCTCGGAGAGCCGCTCGACAAGGCGCTCGAGGAGTTCGAGCGCGCGGTGTTGCCCGAGAGCCACTGGCAACTCGCCGAGCGCGAGCGCGTGGCCACGCTGATCGCTTCGCGGCGATGAGGTGAGCCGTGCGGAGAGCAGGCTGACGGGCCGGGACCTCGTCGAAGCCGACCAATGCTCCAAATGATCCATGCAAATGAGGAGAGTTCCCCTTTCCGGATCAGGGGTGCTTCGGTAACATTTCGCGCACTCCGTCTCTTTCGGAGTCTCTGAAACGCTCGACCCCTCCACGCGACCAGCGAGCGCGAGGGATCGTCACGCCAACGAGGGAAGGCATGCCCAAGCTCGACGCCGAGATGCTCGACCAGGTGCTCACGACCCTTCGCGAGTACGCCGAGAAGAACCTCCCGCCCTCGAAGCTGCTGGAGATCGAGCTCGGGCACGAGTTCCCCGAGAAGGTGATGAAGGACCTGTACGACCCGGCGCAGATCGGGTTGCACCTGCTCACGATCCCGGAGGAGTTCGGCGGCCTCGGCGGCGGCGCCTACGACATCTACCGCGTGTCGGAAGCCATGGCGTCGATCGACCTGGGCATCGCGACCGGCGTGCTCGCGACCTTCCTCGGGACCGATCCCATCAATGTCGGCGCGACGGCCGAGCAGAAGGCCGACTGGCTCTCCGCGCTGGCCGAGCACGGCCACTTCTACGCCTACGGCGCCACCGAGCCGCAGGCCGGCAGCGACCTGGGGGCGCTGAGCACCACCGCGGTCCCCGTCGTGGAGGGCGGCACGGTGGTCGGCTACAAGATCAGCGGGCGCAAGCAGTGGATCAGCAACGGCGGCGTGGCTGACCGCTACACGATCCTCGCGAACGCGCCGGGCGGGCCGACCTGGTTCCTGGTGGACAAGGGGGCCGAGGGCTTCACCCACGGCAAGCCCGAGGACAAGCACGGCATCCGCGCCTCGAACACGGCGGCGCTCTTCCTCGAGAACGTGTACGTGCCGGCCGACCGGCTGATCGGCCTGGTGGAGGGCCGCGGCCTCGCGCAGGCGCAGGCCGTCTTCGGCTACACGCGGCTGATGGTCGCCGCGTTCGGCCTCGGCGCCGGCTGGGAGGCCGTGCGCCGCGCGATCCGCTACTCGCAGGAGCGGGTGCAGGGCGGAGGGCCGCTCAGCCAGAAGCAGGGCTACACGCACAAGCTGATCGTGCCGAACGCGGCGCGGCTCGAGGCCGCGCGCGCCTACATCGAGTGGGTGGCCGAGCGGCTCGACGCGGGGGAGGACGACCTCGCGACGGAGGGCGCCGTCGCCAAGTACCTGGCGACCGAGGCCGGCAACAAGGGCGCGGAGGACGCGATCCAGGCGCTCGGCGGCTATGGCTACACCCGCGAGTACATGGTCGAGAAGATCAAGCGCGACGTGCGCATCACCACGATCTACGAGGGCACCTCCGAGATCATGGAGTGGACGATCGCGCGCGACCGCTGGCAGCTGCACCTCAAGAGCCGCGGCCAGTACTTCGTCGACTGGGCCGCGCGTTCCGACGCGCGCCACGCGCTGAGCCCGGCCGTCGGCGCCGGCTGGGCCGCGAGCGCCCTGCGCGCGCTCGCGGCGCTGCTGGAGCGCGCGCGGCTCGACCGCCTGACGCGCAACCAGCACGTGCTGTTCCGCCTCGGCGAGCTGATCGCGTACGCCGAGACCGCCGCCAACTTCGCCGAGCGCGCCGCGATCGCCCCGACGACGGCGTCCGGCCTCGAGCCCGCGACCCTGCAGGCCATGGCGCGCGTCCACGCGCGCGAGGCCTGGCTCAAGGTCGCGAGCGAGGGCCTGCGCTGGGCCGTCGGCGCCGGCCAGACGGATCCGGGCCTGGCGCGGCTCGTCGGCCTCGACGGTGCGATCGCCGCCCAGGTCGGGCTCGTCGAGGACATGGACCGGATCGCGGCGGACCTCAACAAGGCCTTCCCGGCGAAGTAACGGAGCAGCCATGATCGACCACAGCGAACGTGCCGTCGCGATCGTCGGGCTCGGGGCCATCCTGCCCGACGCCCCCAGCGCCCGGGCCTTCCGGGACAACGTGTGGTCGAAGAAGTACTCGATCACCGAGGTGCCGCCCGGCCGCTGGAGCGTCGCGGACTACTACGACCCCGACCCGGCCGCGCCCGCCAAGACCTACAGCAAGATCGGCTCCTGGGTGCGGGGCTTCGAGTTCGACTGGAAGCGCTGGCACATCCCGCCGCGCGTCGCGGCCTCGATGGACGAGGGCCAGCAGTGGGCGGTCACGATCGCCGCCGAGGCGCTGGCGGACTACGGCTACCCGCGCAAGGCGCTCGACACCGAGCGCACCGCGGTCGTGCTCGGCAACGCGATGGCGGGGGAGCGGCACTACCTGACGACGCTGCGCATCTCGTTCCCGGAGTACCGGCGGCTGCTGCTCGAGGCGAAGGAGTTCCTCGACCTGCCGGCGGAGGTCCGCGGCGCGATCCTCTCGCGCTGGACCGAGGTGGTGACGAAGGGCATGCCCGAGATCACCGAGGACACGATGCCGGGGGAGCTGTCGAACATCCTCTCCGGCCGCGTGGCCAACGTGCTCAACCTGCGCGGACCGAACTTCACGGCCGACGCGGCCTGCGCCTCGACCTTCGCGGCGCTCGACGCCGCGGTCGACATGCTGGTGGCAGGCCACTGCGACGCGGTGCTCACGGGCGGGGTCGACCGCAACATGGGCACGAACTCGTTCGTGAAGTTCTCGAAGATCGGGGCGCTGTCGGCCACCGGCACGCGCCCGTTCGGCGACGGCGCCGACGGCTTCGTGATGGGCGAGGGCTCGGCGGTGTTCCTGCTCAAGCGCCTGGCCGATGCCGAGCGCGACGGCGACCGCGTCTACGCGGTGGTGCGCGGCCTGGGCGGCTCCTCGGACGGCAAGGGCAAGGGCATCACCGCGCCGAACCCGATCGGCCAGCGGCTGGCCACCGCCCGCGCCTGGGAGAACGCGGGGCTCGATCCCGCGAGCGCCGGCCTCGTCGAGGCCCACGGCACGAGCACGAAGGTCGGCGACGTGGTCGAGGTCGAGAGCCTGTCGACCGTGTTCAAGGGCGCCGCGAGGGGCTCGATCGCCCTCGGCTCGGCCAAGAGCAACGTCGGTCACCTGAAGGCCGGCGCCGGCGCGGCGGGCCTGCTGAAGGCCGTCTTCGCGGTGCACGAGAAGATGCTGCCGCCCACGCTCAACGCGCGGCCGACGAACCCCGGCATCGACTTCTCGCAGACGCCGTTCGCGCCGAACCACGAGCTGCGCGAGTGGAAGGCGGCGGCCGGCGCGCCGCGGCGCTGCGGCGTCTCGGCCTACGGCTTCGGTGGCACGAACTTCCACGTCGTGCTCGAGGAGCACGTGCCGGGCGCCCTCACGCAGGGCCGGCGGCCGGCGCAGGTCGCGGTGCCCGCGCAGGTCGCGGGCCCGGCGGCCGCCCTCGCCGGCTCCTCCGCCCGCCCGCCCGTGCGTGGCCTGCTCGTGATCGGCGCGCCGTCCGTCGAGGGCCTGCGCCAGGCGGTCGACGCGCTCGCCGCGCGGGTGAAGGACGGCCACGTGCCGCCGGTCGCGCCGCCGCGCCCGGCCGAGCTGTCGGCGCCGGAGCGCATCGCGATCGACTACGAGGGCGGCCAGGAGCTGCTCGAGCGGCTGGGCAAGGCGCAGAAGGCGCTGGCCGTGGACGCCCCGGCGACCTGGAAGGCGTTCCAGGCGCAGGGTGTCTTCCGGGGCAGCGGGAGGGCCCGGGGCAAGGTGGCGTTCCTGTTCACCGGCCAGGGCAGCCAGTACGTGAACATGGGCCGCGACCTCGCGGCCGTCGACCCGATCGTGAAGGCGGTGTTCGAGGAAGCCGACCGCGTCCTCGAACCCATCCTGGGCCGCAAGCTGACGAGCTACATCTTCGTGGACCGCGAGGACCCCGAGGCGGTGAAGCAGGCGGAGGAGGACCTCAAGCAGACCGCGATCACGCAGCCCGCGGTCCTCTCGATGGACACCGCCATGTGCCGGCTGCTCGCCGAGTACGGCATCGAGCCCGACCTGGTGATGGGCCACTCGCTCGGCGAGTACGGCGCGCTCGTCTCGGCGGAGGTCCTGACCTTCGCCGAGGCGCTCGAGGCCGCCGCCGCGCGCGGCCGGGAGATGAGCCGCGTCAGCTTCGGCGACAACGGCGCGATGGCGGCGGTGATGGCGCCGATCGCGACGGTGCTCGAGGTGCTGAAGGAGGTGCCGGGTTACGTGGTGCCGGCGAACCTCAACGCCCGCGGCCAGTCCGTGATAGGCGGCGAGACGGCAGCGGTGCAGAAGGCCGTGGAGCTGTTCTCGAAGAAGGGCTACCAGGCGCAGCAGCTCCCGGTCAGCCACGCCTTCCACACGAAGATCGTGGCCCCCGCGGCCGCGCCGCTGCGCGTGGTGCTCGACGGCTTCGACGTGCGCCCGCCACGGCGCCCGCTGGTCGGCAACGTCGAGGCCGACTTCTACCCCTCCGACCCCGACGCGATCCGCGACATCCTGTGCCGGCAGATCGCCTCGCCCGTGCGCTGGGTCGAGAGCGTCGAGCGGCTGTACGAGGCGGGCGCCCGCGCCTTCGTCGAGGTGGGGCCCAAGCGCGCGCTGAAGGGCTTCGTCGACGACGTGCTGTCGGACCGCACGGACGTGATGTCGCTGTTCACGAACCGCCCGCGGCCGAAGGAGCTGGCCAGCTTCAACCAGGCGCTCGCGGGCCTCTACGCCGCGGGCTACGGCGCGCGCGAGGCGCGGCCCGTCTCGGTCTCGACGGCGCCGGTCGCGCGGCGCGAGTCGGGCCCGCTCACGCTGTCGATCGTCCCCGCCTCCGCCGCGCCGCCCGCTGCCGCTCCCGACACGCTCGGCGCCCTGCGCGCCCTGCTGC
>JBGASI010000505.1:0-3685 GCA_044229815.1 Vicinamibacteria bacterium
GCCCCCGCCCTCATGCAGCCTCTTCGCGCCACGCCCGGGTGGCTCACGCTGATCGCGCTCGCGGCCGTCGCGGCCGTCAACCTCGCCGGGCTGTGGGGCATCGTGATGGCCCGCCAGGCCGCGCTCGGCGAGGCGCGCCGCGCGTACGAGCTCGACGTGGCCGCGCGCGCCACCCAGCTCGAGTCGCGGCTGGCGGGCATCCGCGCCGACCTCGCGTTCCTCGGCGGCTCGCCGACGATCGCGCGGCTGGACGCCGTGGAGCGCGACCCGGCGGCCGCGTCGCTGCTGCGCCAGGCCGCGGAGAGCGCGCTGCTGCTGTTCCTGCGCACGCACGAGGAGGTGGTCCGGATCGGCGTGCGGGCGTCCGACGGCAGGCCGCTCGTGCACGTGGGCCGGCGCGGCGGCGTGCCCGTGCTCTGGGTCTCCGCGGTGCCGACCGGCCAGGAGGGCGCGGCGATCGACCCGAGCCGGCCGCGGCTGACCGCACGGCTGCCCCAGGGCGAGGAGGCGCGGCTGGCCGGGGGCGTGACGATCGAGACCGAGGTCGAGCCTGCGTCGCTGCTGCAGCCCGGCCCGCCCGGCGCCGAGACGGCGCGCCACTGCGAGTTGCGCGACGCGAGAGCCCGCGTGATCGGCCGCTACCCTCCGGGGCCGCGCCGGGGCGACGCGCCGGCCGAGCCCGAGGTGACGGCGGCTGCCGCGGTCCGCGCCGAGGGCTGGTCCGCCCCGACGCCGCTCGCGCTCGCCTGCGCGCAGCCCGAGCGCGCGATCACCGGCCTCGCCGAGCCGGTGTGGGCCCGCTACCGCACGACCTACGCGCTGAACCTCGTGGTGATGGTGCTGGCCCTCCTGCTCGGCGGATTCGCCGTCTCACAGGCGCGGCGGCGGGCGGGCCTCGAGGCGCGCGCGGCTGAGGAGACGCGCGTGCGCGAGCTCGAGCGGCAGCTGTTCCACGCCGAGAGGCTGACCACCGTCGGCCGGCTCGCCGCCGGGATCGCCCACGAGATCAACAACCCGCTCGAGGGCATGAAGAACTACCTCGCCCTGGCGCGCGACGCGCTCGGGCGCGCGGACGGCGAGTCGGCCACCCGGCACGTGGCGGCGGTCAAGCTCGGCCTCGATCGCGTGGCCGGTATCGTGCGCCAGGTGCTGGCGCACGCCGATCCGGCCAAGGCGCCGAAGACGCCGGTCGACATCAACCAGGTCCTGCGCGAGACCGAGGCCTTCGTCCGCTCGCGCAAGGAGTTCCGCCACGTCGACTTCGGCCTCGAGCTGGCGGGCGGGCCGCTGCTCGTGCACGGCAACCCGGTGATGCTGGGCCAGGTGGCGATGAACCTGATCGTGAACGCCTGCGAGGTGCAGCCGGGCGAGGGCGAGGTGAAGGTGGTGTCGGGGACCGAGGACGGGTACGTGGTGGCGGAGTTCGCCGATCGCGGGCCCGGCATCCCCGAGGCCGACCGCCAGCGGGTCTTCGAGCCCTTCTTCTCGACCAAGGACTCGACCGGCCTCGGGCTGTCGATCTGTCATACGATCGTTCGCCAGCACGAGGGCGAGCTCGACGTGCGCGCGCGCGAGGGCGGCGGCAGCGTGTTCCGGCTGCGCCTGCCGGCGCTCGCCGAAGGCGAACGGGCCGCGCCGGCGGGCGCGGGGGAGGCTTGAGACGATGGTCGAGCGCGGGGTCAGCCGGGGGCGCGTGCTGGTGGTGGAGGACGAGGCCTACGTCCGCGAGTCGCTGGTCGAGATACTGCGCTCGCGGCGCTTCGACGTGAGCGCGGCGGGCTCCGTCGCGGACGCCCTCGCGCTGCTCGGTCGCGCGCCGGTGGACGTGGTGCTCTCCGACCTGCGCATGCCGGGCGCGGACGGCCTGGAGCTGGTCCGGCGCATGCAGCTCGCGGCGCCCGAGGTGCCGGTCGTGGTGCTGACCGGGCACGGCAACGTGGCCTCGGCGGTCGAGTGCCTGAAGGCCGGCGCCAGCGACTACATCCTCAAGCCGGCGGAACCGGAGGCGCTGGAGATCGCGCTCGAGCGCGCGCTCGAGGGCCGCGCGCTGCGGCGCGAGGTGCGCTACCTGCGCAGCGCCGTGGCGGCGCAGGCCGACTCGGCGATCGGCGAGAGCGCGCCGTGGCGGCGGGTGTCCGCGATGGTCGCCGCCGCCGCGCCGACCGACTCGGTCGTGCTGATCACCGGCGAGTCCGGCACCGGCAAGGAGCTGCTGGCCCGGCGCCTGCATGCCCTCTCCGGGCGCGGCAGCGGCCCGTTCGTGAAGGTCAACTGCGCCGCGGTGCCGCTCGAGATGTGGGAGAGCGAGTTCTTCGGGCACCGCAAGGGGTCCTTCACCGGCGCGGCGGGCGACCGCGAGGGCCGCTTCCAGCTGGCCGACCGCGGCACCCTGCTGCTCGACGAGGTCGGGGCGATGCCCGCGGCGGGCCAGGCGAAGCTGCTGCGCGCGATCCAGGACGGCGAGTTCGAGCGCCTCGGCGACGAGCAGCCCACGCGGGTCGACGTCCGCGTCGTCGCCTCGACCAACAGCGACCTCGACAGCGAGGTGCAGCAGGGCAAGTTCCGGGCAGACCTGTTCTATCGCCTCAACGTCGTGCGCATCGACGTGCCGCCGCTGCGCGAGCGGCGCGACGACATCCCGCTGCTGGCCCGCCACTTCGCCGACCAGATCGCGACACGGCTGGGCCGCGGCGTGCCGGCCCTGCTGCCGCAGACCGTGGCGAGGCTCGCGGCGTACCCGTGGCCCGGCAACGTGCGCGAGCTGCGCAACGTGATCGAGCGGGCGATGATCCTCGACCCGGCGCACGGGCTCGAGACCCTCGACCTCGCGCCAGGTGGCCAGGCGGCCCCGGCCGGTGCGCTGACGGGCGAGCGTGAGCTGAACCTGCGTGACGCCCTGAACGGGCTCGAGCGCGAGATCCTGCTCGAGGCCCACCGCCGCGCCGGCGGCGTGCGCAAGGAGGCGGCGCGCCTGCTCGGCATCGACCCGCGCAACCTCAGCTACTACATGCGCAAGCACGAGCTCGACGCCGACTCCTTCGGCGAGTGAGCGGGCTCACGCCGCGGCCTTGACGCCCCCGGCGGCGCCGGCATAGCCTCCGCACGGGCCGGGGCGAACGCTCCCGCCGTGGGGGGACGGCATGGCGTCGTCGTTGACCGGCCTGTGGTCGGTTCAGATCGCGCAAGCGCTCGGCCAGGCGGTGCTCGCCCTCGTGCTGGCCCTGATCCTCAGCACGTTCCACCGCGCGTATCGGCAGGCCTCCGTGCGCCACTGGGCCCTGAGCTGGCTCGCGCTCGCCGCCTACATCCTGGGCTCGATCGCGCTGCGGCTGTCCCCGGGCCTGCCGGCGCCTGCGCGCGGCGCCCTCTATGCGGTCGCCTTCGTGGCCGCGTACCTGCAGGTGGCTTGGCTGGTGCTGGGCGCGCGCGGTCTGGCCCGGGAAGAGGAGCCGGGCCGGCGCACCGTGCGTTGGGCGCTCGCGGCGGCGGCCCTGGCGGGCCTGGCCTCGGTCGGTCCGGCGCTCGCCCAGGCGGATGGGCCATCCCCGGGCGCGCTGCGCTGCCTGGTCGCGGGCTTCGCCTACATGGTGACCGCGCTCGTGGTGCTCGGGCACGGCCGGCCCGCGGCCTCGATCGGCCGCAGCTTCGCCCGCCTCGCGCTCGGCCTGTATGCCGTCGACCAGCT
>JBGASI010000506.1:0-3672 GCA_044229815.1 Vicinamibacteria bacterium
CCTGCGCGCCCTGCGGGGGCGCCGCGAGCGCGATCGCCGGGGCTGTCACGAGGAGGAGACTGCTGAGGACCCCCGCGAACCGGTGTTGCATCTTTGTGGCCTCGGTGGCGAGAGCTTCGGCATACCAGAATTTCGGGGACGCGCGCACGAATCTGGGGCGCGGCCTCGCGCGGCGAGCGAGGCGGTCCCGTGCTCGGCCGGGGTGTCGCGCGGCGCGAGACGACGCGCGGTGCGCGGGCTCACGCGATCGCCCCGGACGGAGCTGCCCGCTCGCGGGCGGTTCGTGCCAATCTCTTCGTCCGCCCTCTCCCTCTCCACCCCGACGATGCAAAAGAAAGCCCGCCTCTTCGCCCTCGCCGAGCACCTCCGCGCGCGCCGGACGGGCGTCACGGCCGAGTCGCTCGCGGCGAAGTTCGGCGTCACGGTGCGCACGATCTACCGCGATCTGGACGCGCTCCGCGAGGCGTCGCTGCCGCTCCACGCGGACCGCGGACCGGGCGGCGGGTACGCCCTCGACAAGAGCTACACGCTGCCTCCCGGCCACCGTCTCCGTGACCGCGGGCGCGGGCGCCGGCAGTAGCGCGTGGGCGGGAGCCGGGGCCAGCGCCTGTGGCGCGAGCGGTGCGATGGCCAGGGCCTTGAGGAAGAGGCGGCGGTCTGCGGGCACGGGCACCTCCGTGTGTCGAGGCGTGACGTTACGCCAGGAACACCCGCGTCGACAATGCGCGGCGTCACCCCGCGCGCCCTACAATCGACGGCATGGGCCTCGGGCTGCACCGCAGCGTCCGCGCGCTCGGGCTCGTCAGCCTGCTGACGGACGCGAGCAGCGAGATGATCTACCCGCTGCTGCCCGCGTTCCTCACCGGGCCGCTGCGCGCCGGGCCGGCCCTGCTCGGGACCATCGAGGGCCTGGCAGAGGCCGTGGCCGCCGCGCTCAAGCTCGTGTCGGGACGCCTCTCGGATCGCGCGCGACGCCGCAAGCCCCTGGTGGTGGCCGGCTACTCGCTCTCCTCGCTCGTGCGTCCGCTCGTGGCCCTGGCGACGGCCCCGGCGCACGTGCTGGTGGTGCGGCTCCTGGATCGCGTCGGCAAGGGCCTGCGCAGCGCGCCGCGCGACGCCCTCGTCGTGCAGGTCACCGCGCCGGCCGAGCGCGGGCGCGCCTTCGGCTACCAGCGCGCGATGGACCACGTCGGCGCGATGCTGGGCCCGCTCCTCGCCTCCGCCGTCCTGCTCGCGACCCGGGAGCTGCGCCTCGTCTTCGCGCTGGCGGCGATCCCGGCGGCCCTGGCCGTCGCGACCCTCGTCTTCGGGGTCCACGAGGAGGCGCCGGCCGCTCCGCCCGGCCCGGCGAACCTCCCGGCACGAGTGGCGCCGGACGGGGCGCTGGAGCCCGAGCTGCGCCGCTACCTCGCCGTGCTCGCGCTGTTCACGCTCGGCAACTCCTCCGACGCCTTCCTGCTGCTGCGGGCGCAGGAGGCGGGCGTCGCGCTCGCGCTCGTGCCCGCCGTGTGGTCGCTGCACCACCTCGTGAAGGCCGGCGTCAGCACCTGGGGCGGCTCTCTCTCCGACCGCGTCGGGCGCAGGCGCGCGATCGGGCTCGGCTGGGGCGTCTACGCGCTGTCCTACGCGGGCTTCGCCCTCGCCAGGAGCGCCTGGGCGGTGGTGGGGCTGTTCGCCTTCTACGGGCTGTTCCACGCCCTGAGCGAGGGGGCGGAGCGGGCCCTGGTCGCCGACCTCGCCGGCAGCGCGAGCCGCGGCCGGGCGTTCGGCCTGTTCCACGCGGTCACCGGCGCGGCGCTGCTGCCGGCCAGCCTGCTGACGGGGCTGCTGTGGCAACGCTTCGGCGCGGGAGCCGCGCTCGGCACGGGCGCGGCGCTCGCCGGCCTCGCGACGGTGCTGCTGTTCGCGGGCGTTGCCGAGCCGCGGGCGCGACGGGCGCCATGATTGCCTTGGCGTCGTCGGCCGCACTCCGCTAAGCTAACCGCCTCTCGAGTGAGGTGGTGACCATGGCGACCGCACTGCCGGCCCCGTCCGGTTCCGTGGACTTCGGGCGCATCCTGCGCTATCCGACCGAGGATCCCGACTGGATCAAGAAGCTGCTGATCGGCGGCGCCTTCGCCCTGCTCGGCAGCCTGCTGATCGGCATCCCCTTCGTGCTCGGCTATTTCGCCCGCGCGGTGAACGGCGTGGCGCAGGGCGCGGCGCGGCTGCCCGAGTGGGACGACCTCGGCGGCATCTTCAGCGACGGCCTGCGCCTGACGGCGGTGTACCTCGTCTACGCGCTCGGCATGGGCCTCGTGATCGCGGTCCCGATGCTGGCGGTCCTGATCCCGATGGGGCTGCTCGGCGATCGCGGCGGCGACGCCCTCGGCGCCGTGGCGGGGATCGGCATCCTGCTCGTCTACGGTCTGGTGATGCTGCTCTCCCTCGCGCTCGGCGTCTACCTGCCGGCCGCCCTGGCGCGCGCGGCCGTGCGCGGCACGATCGGCGACGGCTTCGCGGTCCGCGAGATCCTGGCCTTCATCCGCGCGAACCTCGGCAACTACCTGCTCTCGCTGGTGATCTTCCTGGCCGCCTCGTTCGTCGCGCAGTTCGGTCTGCTGCTGTGCTGCGTCGGCATCTTCCCCGCCACCTTCTGGGCCTACCTGATCCTGGCGGGCGGCCTCGGGGAGACGGTGCGCCTCAACCCGCGGTCGCTGTAGCTCAGAGCAGGTCGGCCACGGTCCGCTCGCCGGCGGCGGCCCGGGTGGCTTCGTGGAGCCGCGCGAGCGCGCTCCAGCCCGAGCCCTCGCGCGGGCGCTCGCCAAGGGTGAGACGCGAGGCGAGCGCCACGACGCGAGCGAGCGGGATCCGCTCGGGCGGCAGGGAGAGCATCAGCCCGAGGTCGTCGGAGCCGGCGCGCGTGACGTGCACGACGAGCTTCTCGTCCTCGAGACAGACGACCAGCTCGCTGACCGCCTCGAGCCGCAGCTTCAGCTCCTCGGCGAGCGCCTGCCGGCTCGCGGGAACGCCTCCGCGCGAGGCGCGCGCCAGCGCGACGACGAGCGGCAGCAGCCACTGAGGGTCGGCCGTGCGCAGGGCGCCGCGCGTGTCGGGGGGCTCGAGGGCGCGGCCGTGCAGCGCCTGCAGCGTGAAGGCGACCTCGAGGCCGAACAGCACGATCAGCCAGTTCAGGTAGAGCCAGAACAGGAACAGCGGCACGAGGCCGATCGCGCCGTAGAGCTTGAGGTACGGCAGCGCACGGCTGACGTACAGGCCGAAGGCCCACTTCGAGGCGTCCCAGGCGGCGGCGGCGAGCAGCGCGCCCACGATCGCCGGCCGCCAGCGCACGGCCGTGTTCGGCAGCAGCTTGTACAGCAGCGCGAGCGCGAGGAAGCTGCCCGCCAGCGAGCCGAACTCGCCGAGGAAGGCGAACAGCGGACCGATCCGCGGCAGCGTCTCGGCGCGGCCGAGCCAGAACTCGGCCGCGTAGAGCACCGTGAGCAGCAGGATCGGGCCGAGCGTCAGCACCGTCCAGTAGGTGCCGACGCGCTTGAGCCAGCTGCGCCCGCGCGGGGCGCGGTAGATGCGGTTCGCGGCGTCCTCGAACGAGACGAGCAGGCCGATCGCCGCCCAGATCAGCAGCAGCGCGCCGAGGACGCCGAGTGTTTCGAAGTTGAGGCTGCTGACGCT
>JBGASI010000507.1:0-3623 GCA_044229815.1 Vicinamibacteria bacterium
CCTCGCTGCGCCACGTGGTATTCCTCGACCAGCCCGTTCGGCGCGTGCTCTCGGTCATGCCGGCGATGTACGACGACCTGTGGGTCGCCGCCAAGGGCATGTACAAGATGGAGCCGGCCGTGGCGGACGGCGGCGAGGTGGTGATCTACGCGCCGCACGTGAGCGAGGTCAGCCACGTCCACGGGCAGCTGATCGACCGGGTGGGCTACCACTGCCGGGACTACTTCACGCAGCAGTGGGAGCGCTTCGCCGACGTCCCGGGCGGCATCCTGGCCCACTCGACGCACGTCAGGGGCCTGGGCAGCTACGACCCGGCGAGCGGCACCGAGACGCCGCGCATCCGCGTCACGCTCGCCACCGGGATCCCGCGCGAACGCTGCGAGCGCATCAACCTCGGCTACCTCGACCCGGCCGGCATCGACATCGAGGCCTGGAAGCGGGACCCCGACACGCTCGTCGTCCCGCGCGCCGGCGAGATGCTCTACCGCCTCCGGCCGACCCCATCCACAGGGAGAAACCCATGAAGTACGGACTCGAAATCCGCCCCGAGGCCGCCCTCGACTTCGTCTCCGTCGGCGCCCTCATCCACCGCCTCGACCCCGGCCTGATCCCCTTCCGCAAGGCCACCGAGTGCGCGATCCACGTCAGCGGCGGCGAGTTCAACTGCGCCGCCAACCTGGCCGACTGCTTCCGCCTGAAGACGGGCATCGCCACCGCGATGGTCGACTACCCGATCGGCGAGCTGATCGCGGAGCGCGTGCGGGCGATGGGCGTCACGCCCTTCTACAAGCGCTTCGTCCACGACGGCGTGCGCGGTCCGAACATGGCCACCGTCTACTCCGACCGCGGCCACGGCATGCGCGCCCCGGTCGTCTTCTACAACCGCTCGAACGAGGCGGCGGGCCTGTTGAAGGCCGGCGACTTCGACTGGAAGACGATCTTCGCCGGCGGCGTGCGCTGGTTCCACAGCGGCGGCATCTTCGCGGCGCTCTCGCCGACGACGCCCGAGGTGATCATCGAGGGCATGAAGGCGGCCAAGGCGGCGGGCGCCGTCTGCTCGTTCGACCTCAACTTCCGCGAGAAGCTGTGGAAGATCTCGGGCGGAGCGGAGCGCGCGGTCGAGACCGTCGCCCGCATCGTGGAGAACGTGGACGTCCTCGTCGGCAACGAGGAGGACCTGCAGAAGGGCCTCGGCATTCCCGGGCCCGAGGTGGCGGCGAAGAGCAAGCTCGACCCGAGCGCCTTCTTCGGCATGATCGACCAGGTCGTGAAGAAGCACCCGCAGGTGAAGATCGTCGCCACGACCCTGCGCGAGGTGCACTCCACGAACCGCCACTCCTGGAGCGCGGTCGCCTGGATCGACGGCAAAACCCACGTCGCTCCCACCGCGGAGCTCGACGTGCTCGACCGCGTGGGCGGCGGCGACGGCTTCGCCTCCGGCTTCTTCTACGGCCTGCTGGGCGGCGAGGAGCCCGAGGAGGCCGTGAAGCTCGGCTGGGCGCACGGGGCGCTGCTCACCACCTTCCCCGGCGACACGTCGATGGCCAGCGTCGAGCAGGTGCGCGCGTTCGCCAAGGGCGGCTCGGCCCGGATCCAGCGCTAGGAACGAGGAGACATCGAGATGAGCAAGGCAGACATCGGCCTCGTCGGGCTCGCCGTGATGGGCGAGAACCTGGTCCTGAACATGGAGAGCAAGGGCTTCACGGTCGCCGCCTTCAACCGGACGACGTCGAAGGTCGACGATTTCGTGAACGGCCGGGCGAAGGGCAAGAACGTCCTCGGCGCGCACTCCGTCGAGGAGTTCGTCTCGCTCCTGAAACGCCCCCGCAAGGTCATGATCATGGTGAAGGCGGGCAAGGCCGTCGACGACTTCATCGAGCAGATCCTGCCGCACCTCGAGCCGGGCGACATCCTGATCGACGGCGGCAACACCCACTACCCCGACACGATCCGGCGCACCGCCTACGTGGAGAGCAAGGGCATGCTCTACGTCGGCACCGGCGTCTCGGGCGGCGAGGAGGGCGCGCTCAAGGGCCCGTCGATCATGCCGGGCGGCTCGCCCGCGGCCTGGCCGCAGGTCAAGCCCGTCTTCCAGGCGATCGCGGCGAAGACGGAGGACGGCACGCCCTGCTGCGACTGGGTGGGGGAGAACGGCGCCGGCCACTTCGTGAAGATGGTCCACAACGGGATCGAGTACGGCGACATGCAGCTGATCTGCGAGGCCTACGACATCCTGAAGAACGTGCTCGGGATGTCGGCCTTCGAGATGCACGACGTGTTCGCCGAGTGGAACAAGGGCGAGCTCGACAGCTACCTGATCGAGATCACCCGCGACATCCTCGGCTTCAAGGACGAGGACGGCGGGCCGCTCGTCGACCGGATCCTGGACACCGCCGGCCAGAAGGGCACGGGCAAGTGGACGGGGATCGAGGCGCTCGAGCTCGGCATCCCGCTGACCCTGATCGGCGAGGCCGTCTTCGCCCGCTGCCTGTCGGCGATCAAGGACGAGCGCGTCGCGGCCTCCGCCGTGCTGCCGGGCCCGAAGGCGACCTTCGCGGGCGACCGCAAGGCCTTCGTCGAGGACATCCGCCAGGCCCTCTTCGCCTCGAAGATGGTCTCCTACGCGCAGGGCTACACGCTGATGCGGGCGGCCGCCAAGGAGCGTGGCTGGAACCTCAACTACGGGGGCGTCGCGCTCATGTGGCGGGGCGGCTGCATCATCCGCTCGGTCTTCCTCGGCAGGATCAAGGAGGCCTTCGACAGGGACCCGGGCCTCGGCAACCTGCTGCTCGATCCCTTCTTCCGGGACAAGGTGGTGGCCAGCCAGGACGCCTGGCGCCGCGTCGTCTCCACCGCGATCCTCAACGGCGTGCCGGTGCCGGCCTTCGCCACCGCCCTTTCCTACTTCGACGGCTTCCGCGCCGGGCGGCTGCCGGCGAACCTGCTGCAGGCGCAGCGCGACTACTTCGGCGCCCACACCTACGAGCGCACCGACAAGCCCCGCGGCCAGTTCTTCCACACCAACTGGACCGGCCGCGGCGGCACCACCTCGGCGACCACGTACACTGTGTGAGCAGGATCCAAGAGGAACCCCGATGACCGACCCGAAGCTCGACCCGCTCTGCGTCAACACGATCCGCGCGCTGGCGATCGACACCGTGCTCAAGGCCAACTCCGGCCACCCGGGGCTGCCGCTGGGCGCCGCGCCGGCGGCGTACGTGCTGTGGACTCGCGCGATGAAGCACGCCCCGGGAAACCCGGGCTGGGCCGACCGCGACCGTTTTGTGCTGTCGGCCGGCCACGGCTCGGCGCTGCTCTACAGCCTCCTGCACCTCACGGGCTACGACCTGGCGCTCGAGGACCTGCAGCAGTTCCGGCAGTGGGGCAGCCGCACTCCCGGCCACCCCGAGTACCGCGAGACGCCCGGCGTCGAGCTGACCACGGGCCCCCTCGGCCAGGGCTTCGCGATGGCCGTCGGCATGGCGATGGCCGAGCGCCAGCTGGCCGCCCGCTTCAACCGTGACGGCCACGAGGTCGTCGACCACCGCACCTGGGCGATCGCGGGCGACGGCGACCTGATGGAAGGCGTCGCGCACGAGGCCGCCTCGCTCGCCGGCCACCTC
>JBGASI010000508.1:0-3623 GCA_044229815.1 Vicinamibacteria bacterium
GAGAGCATCTCGTCGGCGGAGCGCAATGGCAGCGACAGCGTCGCGATCAGCGCCGTCTCGTCCTCGAGCAGGGCCAGGACCGCGGCGTCGATCCCGCGCGGGTCGAGCATCGGCTCGTCGCCCTGCACGTTGACCACGATCTCGGCCTCGATCGCCCGCGCGGCCTCGGCCAGGCGGTCGGTTCCCGTCGCGTGGTCGGGCGAGGTGAGCAGCGCCTCGCCGCCGAAGCCGCGCACGACGGAGGCGATCCGCTCGTCGTCGGTGGCCACGATCACGCGGCCCGGCCGCCGAGCGGCTCGGGCGCGCTCGTAGACCCACTGGACCATCGGCTTGCCATGGATATCCGAGAGAGGCTTCCCCGGGAGTCGCGTGGATGCAAGGCGTGCGGGGATGATGGCGACGATGGCCAAAAGTATCGCTCGGGGCCCTCGTGGAAGGACGCATCCTACCAGATCGCCGCGCGCTTGAGGAATGGCCGCGCGGCGCCTGCTAGACTTCCGGCCCTGAGATGAGCGTTCCCCGAGGCCTGCGGCGGGACTTCAGCCTGGCCGCGCTCACGCTGCTGCTGAGCGTGCTGCTCTTCCCGGGGGCCCTCTTGCGCGGCGAGGCGTTCTTCGAGCGCGACCTGCACCTCGACTGGTACCCGCGCCAGGCCGCGCTGCTGCGCTGCCTGCACGAGGGCTCGTGGCCCCTGTGGGACCTCAGCCTCGGCTTCGGGCAGCCGCTGCTCGCGGACCCGGGCAGCCAGGCCGCCTACCCGGGCGCGTGGCTGGCGCTGCTGGCTCCGCCCGCTCACGCCTACACCGTCTTCGTCGTGTTCCACCTGCTGCTGGCCGGGCTCGGCGCCGCCCGGCTGGCGCGCGCCGTCGGGGCCCGCGGGCTCGGCGCGCTCGCCGCGGGCCTCCTCTTCGCGCTGTCGGGTCCCCTGCAGTCGAGCGTCAACCTGTGGCACCACTTCGCGGGGGCCGCCTGGCTGCCCTGGGTGTGGCTGGCGGCGGACCGGGCCTTGCGCGACCCGCGCCCGCGCCGCAGCCTCGCGCTCGCGGCGGTCGCCGCGCTGCAGGTCCTGGCCGGCTCGGCCGACCTGTGCGCGATGACGTGGGCGGCGGCCGGCGCGGGGGGCCTGCGCGCCGCGCGGCGGCGCGGCCGCGGCGCGGCGCGGCCGCTCCTGGCCCTGGCCGCGGCGGCGGCGCTGTGTGTCGGGGTGACCGCGGTCCTCTGGTGGCCGGCCGCCGACGTGGTCTCGCGCTCGACCCGTCGCGACCTGCCGGTGGAGGTGCGGGGCGCGTGGTCGGTGCCGGCAGAGGGGCTGCTGCGGCTGGCCGCGCCGCTCGACCCGCGCCGCGTGCCGTTCACGGCGGAAGCCTGGCAACGCCTCTACGATCGGCCGGGAGAACCGTTCCTCCATTCCCTCTACCTGGGTCCGCTGGTGCTGGCGCTCGCAGGCGTGGCCCTCTTCACCGGGCGCGTCCGGTCTCGCGCGCTCGTCCTGGCCGGGCTGGCCGCGGCGGCCGTCCTGTTCGCGATGGGCCCGCACGGGCCGCTCTACCCGCCGGCGACGTTCCTGCTGCCCCCGCTGCGCGTGTTCCGCTACCCGTCGAAGGCCACGCTGCTGGCCGCCCTGGCGCTGGCCCTGCTGGCCGGCCTGGGCGTCGACGCGATCCGTCGCGGGCTCGTCGCGCGCCGCGGCGGCGCCTGGGCGGGCGGCCTCGTCGTCCTGGCCACGATCGCGCTTGGCTTAGTGGCTTGGCGCCACGGTGTCGCGCCGGCCCCGGTGCTTCTCCTGCCGGGCCTCACTGGCGCCGCGGTGCTCGGGCTGCTCGGTGGTCGACAGGCGCGTCCGGCGCTGGTGGCGGCTGTCCTGACGGCGCTGGCCTGCGGCGACCTGCTGGCGGCGCACGCCGGGCTCAACGCGGCCGCGCCCGCCGCCCTCGTCTTCTCGCCGCCGCCGATCGTCGGCCGCGTCGACCGGCGCGAGGGGCGGCGCCTGTACGTCTACGACTACCACAGCGTCGCCGGCACCGCGTCGCGCCTGCTGGGGCGTGGCGACCCCTACCGCTACCTGGCGGCCCCGCCGGGCGGCGATCGGCGTCTCGCCGAGGTGGCCGCGCTGCGCCAGTACCTGCCGCCGCCGGCGGCGGGCCTGTTCGGCCTCGAGGGCAGCTTCGATCTCGACATCCGTGGCCTCTACCCGCGCGACCTCAACGATCTCACCTGGGCGCTGCGGCGGTTCGAGGGCTCGCCGGTCCACGGCCGCCTGCTGCGCCTGGGCGCGGTCGGGACGGTGGTCGCGCTGCACGAGAGCGGCCTCTCGGGGGTGCGGCGCGTGGCGCTGCTGCCGAGCCTCTTCCCCGAGCCGATCCGGGTCTTCGCGGTCGAGAACAGCCTGCCCCGCAGCTGGGTGGTCGGCTGCGCGCGCGCGGTGGACGGGCGCGTCGCGTTCGAGGCCCTCGCCGGCCCGGACTTCGACCCCGCGCGCGAGGTGCTGCTGCCGTCGCCCGCCCTGGCCGGCTCCGCCTGCGGCGTCGCGGGCTCGAGCCGCATCCTCGAACTGCGGCAGGACGGCGTGACGCTCGAGGTGGCCGCCGAGCGCGCCGGGGCCGTGGTGCTCGCCGACGCGTACGATCCGGGCTGGGTGGCGACGGTGGACGGCGCGGCGGCGCCGGTCCTGCGGGCCAACGTCGCCTTCCGGGCGGTCGTGGTGGAGGCGGGCCGCCACCTCGTCGCGCTGCGCTACCGGCCGCGCCCGGTGCTCCAGGGGCTCGCCGTCAGCGGGGTGACCCTGCTCGGGGCGCTCGCGCTGGCCCTCGCGGCGGTCCGCCGTCGCCGGCACTGAGCGGGCCGCGCCTCAGGCGGGTCGCGTCGCGCCGCGCCCCCACGCCAGGACCCCGAGGCCGACGAGCGCGACAAGGGCCAGACCGAGGGCGGGACCGAGCGCCCGCGGGCGGTAGCTCAGGTCCACCCTGCCTCGGCCGGCCGGCACGCGCACGCCCAGGCGCCGGCCGTCGACCGCTACGATCTCGGCCTCGCGTCCCGCGTAGCGGGCGCGCCAGCCCGGCGCCGCGCCCTCGCTCACCACGAGCAACGCCGGCGCCGCCGACATGACGTCCACCGTCGCGTGGCCGGGGCCGCGTGCGACGAGCCCGGCGCTGCCCGGCGCGCCGCGCAGCTCGACGAGCGGGGCGCTCTCGCGCAGCGCGTAGGCGTGCACGCGCAGCGGCGCGATCCGGGCGGGCGCGAGGACGCCGTCGTCGGCGAGGTCGCGGTCGACGAGCGGGTCGAGGCTGAGCACCGTGCGGACGCCGGCCGCGCGCAGGCGGGGCAGCAGCGTGGCGAGCTGCCGGCACGAGCCGTCGCCCGCGGCCAGCGTGCGCTCCTCGGGCACCAGCATCGTCAGGTCGGGGCTGAGCGCCGTGGGGACGGCGAGCGGGACGTTGAACGAGGGCGACAGGGTCTCGGACAGCGCGCCGAAGCTCAGCGCCTCGTGCGCGCCCGGCAGCGCGAGGCGCGCGGCGCGGTAGGCGACGCTCTCTTCCACGGGGCAGGTGAAGACGCGCCCCGCGCGCCAGCCGCCGAGCCGCGCCGCCAGCTCCGGCGAGGGCTCGTAGAAGGCGGCGGTCACC
>JBGASI010000509.1:0-3617 GCA_044229815.1 Vicinamibacteria bacterium
GGCGGTGACCCGCCGGCCGGGGCCGGCCGCCTTCCAGGCCGCGCAGCGCTTCGGCATGTCGTTCAGCAGCAGGAAGCCGATGTCGTTGTCGAGCGGCACGCGCCAGAAGTTCGGGACGAGCGGCCCGGCCACCAGCTCGCGCGAGCCGTGGCGGAACGACTCGAGGGCGCCGCTGGCGCGGCCGACCACCACGCTGAAACCGCCGCCGCTGACCGTGACCCCGCCGGGCGAGTCGGCGACGGCCACCGGCGGCATCGAGGCGACGGCGATCGGCTTCGCCTGCGGGCCGGGCGGCAGCGCGAGCTGCTCCCAGGCGACGACGTGCCCGCGTTTCGCCCAGGCGGTGTCGGCGGTCAGCGCGTAGCGCACGTCGAGGAACGCCTCGCTCCCCGGCGTCGGGGTTCGCGGCCTCAGGGGAAGCCGCAGCTCGCCTTCCTGCTTCGCGGCGAGCGGCGGCGCCGGCAGCCGGCCCTGGTCGACCAGCCGACCGTCTTCCTCGACCGACCACTGGACCTCGACGAAGTCGAGCGGGCGGAAGTCGTAGTCGTTGCGCACGCGCAGGCGCCCCGCCGCCGCGTCGACCGCCGTCGTGTCGATCCGCTGGTAGACCTTCTGCACCTCGTAGAGCTCGGGTTCCGGCTTGCGGTCGGGGAGCACGATCCCGTTGCAGACCATGGTCCCGTCGTTCGGGACGTCGCCGAAGTCGCCGCCGTAGGCCCAGAACTCGCGGCCGCTCGCGTCCTTCCGGCGCAGGCCCTTGTCGACCCAGTCCCAGATGAAGCCGCCGAGCAGCCGGTCGTTCCCTTCGATCGCGTCCCAGTACTCCTTCAGGTTGCCCACCGCGTTGCCCCGCGCGTAGGCGTACTCGCACAGCACCACCGGCCGGTCCTCCGCGGGGTCCTTCGCCATCGCGACGAGCTCGGGGATCGGCGTGTACATCCGGCTGACGACGTCGACCCAGGCCGGGTCGCGCGGCTTGCTGGCCGCGCCCTCGTAGTGGATCGGCCGCGTCGGGTCGGCCTGGCGGATCCAGCCGGCCATCGCCGCGTGGTTCGGGCCCGAGCCGGACTCGTTGCCGAGCGACCACATCACGACCGACGGGTGGTTCTTGTCGCGCTCGACCATGCGCGAGGCGCGCTCGACGAAGGCGGCGAGCCACTGCGGGTCGTTCGTCAGCCGGCCGGTGACGCCGTGCGTCTCCAGGTTCGCCTCGTCGAGCACGTAGATTCCGTAGCGATCGCACAGGTCGTACCAGTGCGGGTCGTTCGGGTAGTGGCTGGTGCGGACCGCGTTGACGTTGTTGCGCTTCATCAGCTCGGCGTCCTGCACCATGCGCTCGTAGGGCAGCGCCTGGCCGTGGTCGGGGTCGTGCTCGTGGCGGTCGACGCCATAGAAGCGGATGGGCCGGCCGTTGAGCAGCAGCCGCCCGCCGCGGACCTCGAGCTCGCGGAAGCCGACGCGCGTGCTCGTCGTCTCGATCAGCGCGCCCGCCGCGTCCTTCAACGAGACGACCAGCGTGTAGAGGTCGGGCGTCTCGGCCGTCCACTTGCGGGGCGAGACGACGGGCGCGCGCAGCAGGCCGAACGCGTTCGTGTCGCGCTGCGGGTACTTCTCGTCGAGGATCTCCGCCGCTCCCCGCGCGAGCGCGCGCTCGAGCACCGGGCGGCCGTCCGGGTCGAACAGCTGAGCCTCGACCGAGAAGCCCGCAGCCTTCACGCCCGGCGGCGCGCTCAGCCGCGGCCGGACGAGGAGCGTCGCGTCACGGCAGGCCTCGTCCAGCTCGGTGCGAACGGCGACGTCGGCCAGGTGGACGGCCGGCGTCGAGAAGAGGAACACGTCGCGGTAGATGCCGCTGAGGCGCCAGGTGTCCTGGTCCTCGAGGTAGCTGCCGTCCGACCAGCGGAAGACCTGCGCGGCGAGCACGTTCTCTCCGGGCTGGAGGAACGGGGTCAGGTCGAACTCGGCCGGCAGCATGCTGTCCTCGCTGTAGCCGACCAGGCGGCCGTTCAGCCACAGGTAGAACGCGCTGTTGACGCCGGCGAAATGGACGAGCACGCGACGGCCGGCCCAGGCGGCCGGGACCTCGAACCTCGTGCGGTACGAGCCGACCGGGTTGTAGGCCGGGGGGACGAGCGGCGGCTGCGGGTCCTCGGGCGCCCAGGGGTAGCGCGTGTTGAGGTAGATCGGCTTGTCGTACCCGCGCAGCTGCCAGTTCGACGGGACGTCGATCTCCTTCCAGGCGCTGTCGTCGAAGTCGGCCCGGAAGAAGTCGCGCGGGCGATCCGCCGGCTTGTCCACGTGGTGGAACTTCCAGCTCCCGTTCAGCGAGCGGAAGAACGGCGAGGCCTCACGAGTTCCGACGAGCGCCTGCGCGACCGTGGCGAAAGGCAGCAGCGTCGCGTGCGCGGGCTGCCGGTTGCGGCCGCTGACCGTAGGGTCCTGCCACTCCTCGGGTGCGTCCGGCGTGCCGGCAGGCGCGCCAACGGCGAGCAAGGCGACGGCGGCGAGGCAGGGGAGCGCGAGGCGTGGCATGGGGGACCTCCCGGTGAACCGCGGACCGCGCCGACGCTATCACACGGGGGCGAGGCTGACCCGCCGGGGACGGGGCAGGCTGGAGGGGTGCATAGGGCCTAGAGCGGCCGAGGCGGGTCGTCTGCCTACAATGCCGGCGGCCCGGTCCGGGCCCCGAACCTGGAGGACCCCGATGAAGAGGAACACGGCGCTCGCGATGGCGTTGTTCGTGGCGGCCCTGGCCGTCCCCGCCCGCGCGGCGGACGACGGCAGCCAGCTGCTGTCGCCCTTCCGCCTGAACTACCTCGGCTACTTCCAGAACGGGCCCAAGCTGGCGGTCTCTCTCTCGGCGACGGGCGGCGAGAAGGCGTGGGTGCTCAAGGACGCGGGCGGCGCGACCGTCGCCTCGGGCGTCTCGCGCGACTTCGTCGCGAACGACTTCGCCTCGGGCGACAGCTTCTTCCGCATCGACTTCTCGTCCTTCGCCGGCTCGGGCCGCGGCTTCCGGCTCAGCGTCGACGGCAGGGACTCCGAGCCGTTCGACATCGACGCGAAGAACCCGTACGGGCGCCTGGCCGAGGAGAGCTTCGACTACTTCAGGGACCACCGCAGCGGCGAGACCGTTTTCGAGAAGTTCCTGGGCAACTGGACGAGCGGCCGCATCGTGGGCCCGTTCTGGAACGACGCCGGCGACAAGGGCAGCTACCCGACGAACACGGCGATGGCCGGCTGGGTGCTGATGAACCTGTACGAGCGCTGGCCGGAGGCGAACGCGTCGCTCGGCGACAAGGCGACGCTCTACGAAGAGCTGAAGCTCGGCGCGGTGCTCATGCACCAGCTGATCCTGCCCGGGCAGAAGCTGGCGGTCGCCAAGCTGCACACGAACGTGCCGGCCTGGGGCCCGTGCGCGCCCCACGCGACAGGGCCCTGCGTGTCGAAGACGGAGACGAAGGCCACCTACGCGATGGCTCGGATGCTGGCGCAGCTGGCGCGGCTGCACGTGCGCGAGAAGCAGCCGGCCGAGGCGAAGCGCGCCTTCGAGCTGGCGCGCACGGCTTTCACGAACGCGCGCAGCGAGCCCGTGAGCTGCCGCGGCTTCGAGGAGT
>JBGASI010000510.1:0-3615 GCA_044229815.1 Vicinamibacteria bacterium
ATCGCCTCGTCCACGCGCCCGCGCCGCTCCTCCAGGCGCCCGAGGAAGAGGCGCGCGAGGTACAGCTGCCGCCTGTCGCTCGTGCCCGCCTCCACGTCCCGCAGGCGCGGCTCCGCCTGGAGGAGCCGCCCGCGGTCGAGCCGTATGCCGCCCAGGTGCAGCCGCGCCTCGAGCAGGTCGCCGTCGAGCGCGATCGCGTCCCGCAGCGCGGCCTCCGCCTGGTTGCCCCAGGACCTTGCCCTCGACTCCTCGTGCCGCAGGGAATGCTCCCGGGCGAGGCCCTCCGCGACGCAGCCGTACACGAGCTGGACCTGCGGATCGAGCGGGGCGGCCAGCCGCGCCTTCTCCGCGAACGGAAGGGCCGTGCTCGGGAAGCCGATCGCGAGGGCCCCGGCGGCCAGGGCGAGGTAGTAGTCCCGGCGGGCGATCCTCGGACGCACCTCCAGCCCGGCCGCCGCCTCGCGTGACCACTCGAAGAGCGTGACCGAGGCCTGGAGGTGGGCCTTCGCCTCCGCGTCGCTCACCTCGTGCAGCGCGAGCAGGCCGCCCTCCGCGTGCATCAGGACGGCCGCCTCGACGGTGCCGAACGCGATGTCGCGCGGGTCGGTGGCGACCGGGCGGAGGCGCTGGCCCTGGCGCCGCAGGTCGTGGACGGCGGCCGGGAGCGCGTCCGGCGGCCAGCGGCGGATCTCGGCCAGCGCGCCGGCGTGGTTCGCCGAGCCGTAGTCGGCGGCGAGCGCCAGGTAGCGCGCCAGGTCGTATTGGGGCTCGCTCGCGACGCGCCCGCCGGGTCCCAGCGCGACCGCGAGCCAGAGGAACAGCAGCAAGGACCGCCTCCCGCCTCGTCCGTGGTGTGAAGCATAGCGCAGCCGGCCCCGCCGCCTTGACGTCTCCGGTCTCTTATATGACAATCTCGATCGACTAATAGATACTTAAGGCTCTTCCGGAGGAATCGCATGTTCTCGAACAGACTCACTCGTGCCCTGGCGCTGCTGGCGCTCGTGCTCGCCACCGGCGGGCGTGCTTTCGGCGAGGCCGACACCGGCACGATCGCGGGCAGCGTCCGCAACGGGCCCGGCGAGGCCCTGCCGGGCGCGCTGCTGAAGTTCGTCAGCGAGGCGACCGGGGCGGCCGTCGAGGCGGCCAGCGACGGACTGGGGGCGTTTGGCAGCGTGACGTTGGCCCCCGGGGCCTACCGTCTGGAGACGAGGCTGAACGGGTTCGAGACCGACGTGCGCCGCGTGGTCGTGGAGGCCGGCGGGACGCTCGCGATCGACGTGGTGCTCAACCTCTCCCGGTTCAACGAGAGCGTCGTCGTGACGGCCCGGCGCGTCGAAGAGGTCGCCCAGGAGGTCCCGATCCCGGTCTCGGTCGTGAGCGGCACCCTCGCCGCCGACGCCGGCGCCTTCAACGTCAACCGCCTGAAGGAACTCGTCCCCTCGGTCCAGTTCTACTCGTCGAACCCGCGCAACTCCGCGGTGAACATCCGGGGCCTCGGCGCGCCCTTCGGGCTCACGAACGACGGCCTCGATGCGGGCGTCGGCCTGTACGTGGACGGTGTCTTCTACGCCCGGCCCGCCTCGGCGACCCTCGACTTCCTCGACGTGGAGCGGATCGAGGTGCTGCGCGGCCCGCAGGGCACGCTCTTCGGCAAGAACACGACCGCGGGCGCCATCAGCGTCACCACTCGCCGGCCCAGCTTCACGCCGGGAACAGACGTCGAGCTCAACTACGGCGGCTACGGGTACGTGCAGGCGAAGGCTTCGGTCACCGGCCCCCTTTCCAGGACGATCGCCGGGCGGCTGTCGTTTTCCGGCACGCAGCGCGATGGCCTCGTCTACAACACCCGAACCCAGGACGACGTGAACGACCTCAACAACCTGGGTGCCAGGGGCCAGTTGCTCTTCGCCCCCTCCGACCGGATCGCGATCACCCTGGCGGCGGACCGCACGCGCCAGCGCGTCGAGGGCACCACCCAGGTGGTGGCCGGCGTCGCCCCCACTCTGCGCCCGGCGAACCGGCAGTATCCGCAGATCGCGGCCGACCTCGGCTATACCCCGCCGAGCTTCAACGCCTTCGACCGGCTGACCGACATCGACTCGCCGGTCCGGTCCTACCAGGACCTCGGCGGCGCCTCGCTCAACGTCGACTGGAGGCTCGGGCCGGGCCGGCTGACCGCGACCAGCGCCTGGCGCTACTGGGACTGGAATCCCTCGAACGACCGGGACTTCATCGGGCTGCCGGTGACCACGATCTCGTCCGGCACGTCCAAGCAGCGGCAGTGGACGCAGGAGATCCGCTACGCCGGGGACGTGTCCCGCCGCGTCAACTTCGTCGCGGGCGCTTTCGGGTTTCGCCAGGAGGTGGACTCGGACCCGGTCATCAAGCAGGAGCAGGGCGCGGCCGCGGCCCGCTTCCTCCTCGCGCCGAGCGCGGCGGCGGCCACCCCCGGCCTGCTCGACGGCTACGGCTTCGACCAGTACCTGAAGTACCGCAACGTCAGCGCGGCGCTCTTCGGCCAGGTCGAGTGGGCGATCACGGACCGCCTGCGGCTCCTGCCCGGCCTGCGGTTCAACTACGACCAGAAGAAGGTCGACTTCGACCAGCAGGTGTACGGCGGCCTGCAGACGACGAACCCCGCGCTGATCGCGCTGCAGCGCTCCGTCCTGGCGCCCCAGGCCTACAAGGCGGACGTGGACGACACCAACCTGTCGGGACAGGTCAGCCTCGCCTACAAGGTGGCGAAGAGCGTCCACACCTACGCGACGTACGCCACCAGCTTCAAGTCGGTCGGCCTCAACCTCAACGGCGTGCCCACCGACGCCGTCGGCCAGCCCGTCCTTTCGGCCGCCACCGTCCGGCCCGAGGGCGTGCGCCACCTCGAGATCGGGTTGAAGACCGAGCCGTTCCGCGGCGCGACGGCGAACCTGACCGCCTTCGACACTGAGATCGAGGACTTCCAGGCCCAGGTCGTCAACGCCGGCGTGGGCGTGCTGCGCGGCTACCTCGCCAACGCGAAGAAGGCGCGCGTGAGGGGAGTCGAGTTCGACGGCAGCGTCCGGGTGAACCGGAACGTGTCCTTCTACGCCGCGGCGGCCCTGACCGACGGCCAGTACGTGTCGTTCGCCGACGCGCCGCCCCCGTTCGAGGAGACGGGCGGGCCGCAGGTGAAGGACATCTCGGGCTCGGACCTGCCCGGCATCTCGCGCTGGGCCGCCTCGCTCGGCGGCGAGCTGGCCCACCCGGCGACGCTGTTCGGCCGGAAGGGCGAGCTCTTCGGCGCCTTCGACGCCAGCTACCGCTCCTCGTTCTCGTCGAGCGCGACCGCGTCGAAGTACCTGGTGGTGGAGGGCTACGCCCTCGTCAACGCGCGTGCCGGCTTCCGCTGGTCGGACGGCTGGGCCCTCTTCCTGTGGACCCGCAACCTGCTCGACGAGGACTACTACGAGCTGCTCTCGGCGGCTCCCGGCAACACCGGCCTCTACGTGGGTCAGCCGGGCGACCCCCGGACCTACGGCGTGGCGCTGCGCGTGAACTTCAAGTCGGTCGGCCTCAACCTCAACGGCGTGCCCACCGACGCCGTCGGCCAGCCCGTCCTTTCGGCCGCCACCGTCC
>JBGASI010000511.1:0-3611 GCA_044229815.1 Vicinamibacteria bacterium
ACGAGGGCCGGGCCGAGGTCGTAGGCCTCGTCGGCCTCGCGGACGAAGAGCGCGTGGCGGTCGGGCTCGGTGTACAGCGCGATGGTGCGGAGGCGTTCGCCCTCGCGGTTCAGCTCGAGCGCGGCGTGGACGAAGCGGAGGGCCGCCTCGCCGCGGTTCACGATGGCGACGCGGCTGAAGCTGCGTTTCATGGCGTCGCCTACGGCTTCAGCGTCCGGCGCTCGGGCAGGGCCACCGTGCGGTAGGCGACCACCTCCGCGTAGACCAGGCCCTGCTCGTCGACGACCCGGCCGTCGAAGGCCGCCCCGCCGTCCCGGACCTCGACGAGCGCGTACAGCCTGCCCTTCGCCCGCTCGGGCTGGCGGTGGAAGGCCGCCTTCGCGAGCGAGGTGGGCAGCGCCATCGTCTCCTTCCGGACGAGCAGCCACAGGCCGGCGGCCTGGAACAGCAGCTCGAGCAGCCGCGGCGCCGTGACGGCGTCCGCGTTCGGCGGAGCGGCGTTGGGCGGCAGGGCGTCGGCCAGGAGGGCGACGACCGAGGCGTCCCCGACGCCGGCCTTCTCGATCACCCGGTACGCGGGGCCGTGGAAGTACACCCCGTAGATCGGCCCCTTGCCGAGCGGGAGGTCCCGCGCCGGCGGCTTCTTGAAGGCCACCTTCGGCGGCTCGCCGGCCTGGCGGCTCAGGCGCACGCGCGCCTTGAAGTGCAGCCGCTCCTGCGCGGGCAGCTCGGGCCGGGGCTGGACGATCGAGCGCAGCTCGGCGCTCACCAGCAGCTCGCCGGGCCCGGCCGGCTGCGCCACGGCCGAGACGTGCAGCGTGGCGGGCTTGTCGCGGAAGAACTTGAAGGGCGCCAGGAACGTCTCGTCCTCGATCGCCGCGAGGGCGAAGCCCGGCGCCAGCACGCTCGCCGCCTCGGCGAAGGCCTCGGTGCCCATCACGCCGGGCAGCACCGCGACGTCGTCGATCCGGTGGTCGAACAGGAACGGCTGCTGCGTCGGGTCGAGCGTCGTCTCGACCGCGAGGCCGCCATACAGGCGCAGCGCCGAGACCCGGCCGACCATCAGCAGCGGCCGCTCGCGCCGCGCGAGCCCCGCGTTGAGCGCCTCGACGTCGACGCCGCCCGTCGGGTCGAACTCCGCGCCCATGATGCCGAGCGTCCCCGCGACCACCAGCTCCCCGGAACCGCCGCCGGCCACCAGCTCCCGGCGCACGGTGGGGATACCGGCCTCGGGCGGGAGCATCGAGATGCCCGCGGCGGCCATGATCTGCGGGATCGAGCCGCGGGTGGCCATGCCGATGCCGCCCCAGGCCGTCCAGTCGATCGCGATCGTCCGCGTCTCGGGCCGCGCCCGGTGCAGTGCGCTCGACAGCGCGCACAGCAGCGCGTTGGCCGAGCTGTAGTCGGTCTGGCCGGCGTTGCCGAAGCGCCCGGCGACGGAGCTGAACACGACCGTCGCCCCGAGCGGCAGGCCGGCGGCGGCCTTCAGCAGGCTGAAGAAGCCGTCGGCCTTGATGTCGAAGACGAGGTCGAACTCCTTCGCCTCCTTCTCGCTCAGCTTGCGGCTGATCTCGATGCCGCCGGCGTGGACGAGGACGTCGATGCGCCCGTGGGCCTGGCGGATCTCGTCGACCACGGCCGTCACGCCCGGCCCGTCGAGCAGGTTGACCGAGCGCCACAGGGCCCGGCCGCCCGCCGCCTCGACCGACTCGATGGCCCGCAGCGCGGCGTCGGAGCGCTCGCTGGCCATGATCTGGCGGTCGATCGCGACCGGCGTCGGCCGCTCGCCCCTCGCACGCGCCTCCTCGATCAGCGCCTGCTTGAGCTGCTCGCGGTCGCGGCGCAGCAGCGCGATGTGCGCATCGTCGCGCGCGGGCTCGCTCACCAGGTCGAGCAGGTAGAACGTCCCGCCGCTCGCGCCGGCGAGGTCGGCCACGATCGCGCTCGTGATGCCGCCGGCCGCGCCGGTCACGACGAACACCGTGTCCTTCGTCAGCGGGAGCCCGGGCCGGCCGTCGGCCGCCGGACGCTCCTCGAGCGTGATCGTCCAGCGCAGGCCGTCGTGCCGTCCCAGCTCGACGATGCCCGGGTCGCGCAGCGCCTCGGCCACGAGGGCCTCGGCCACCTCGGCGGCCGGCAGCGCCGTGGCGAAGTCGACGACCTTCACGAGGGCGTCGCCGCGCTCACGCTTGTAGGACTTGGCGAAGCCGGCCACCGCGCCGCCGAGCGGCGCCGAGGCGCCGTCCGGGCCCTGGCCGTGCAGGCCGCCCATGCGGGTCGCGCAGACGAGGAAGCGGCCGCGGGCCGCCACCTCGTCGTAGAGCGCCCGCATCGCCGCGTGCAGGTTCTTGACGCGCCTGCGGTTCGCCTCTCGGAAGCCCGCGAGGTCCATCTCGGCGAGGGCCGGCTCGACGTCGAGGGCGGGCAGCCAGAAGACGCCGCTGACGGCTCCCTCCTTCAGCCAGCCGGCGATCCGCGTCGTGACGTCCTCGGTCGCGCTGGCCCCGGCGAGCTCGAGCACCTGGACGCCCAGCGCCCCGAGCCGCGCGACCAGGGCCGTGGCCACGCCACCCTCGTCCGCGCACACCACGACGCGCGTGCCCTTCTCGAGCACGACGCCGGTCGGCTTGCAGAGGTCGAGCGCCGGCCGAAGCGACGGCGTCGGCACGCGGCGCGGCATCGTGTCGGCGTCTTCGAGGCGGGCGGCGCGGGTCGAAGCCGCGGCCGCCGGGGACGCGCCCACGGGGGGCAGCGTCGGGGTAGCGGCCTGCGCTCGCTCCCCCACTCGGGCGGGCGCGTCCACGGCCGCGGGCACCGCCGCCTCCGCGGGCCGGAGGTCCGGGCGGAACTGGTAGACGAACCCCACGACGTGCTTCAGCGTCGGGAAGTCGCGCAGCTTCAGGTTCTCCTGACGCTCGATCCCGTAGGCCTCGCGCACCGCCGCGAAGGTCTCGGCCTGCTTCACCGTGTCGACGCCGAGGTCGGCCTCGAGGTCGAGGTCCATCTCCAGCATGTCCTCGGGGTAGCCGGTCTTGTCGGCCACGATCGACAGGACTTTCTGCACGACGGGATTCACGGGCTGCGCGGCCATGGCGGTCGGGGACGCGCCCTGGGCCGGCGGGGTCGGGGTAGCGGCCTGCGCTCGCTCCCCAACTCGTTCGGCCCAGTCGCTCGCTTCGGCGGACCCCGACCCCGCCACGGCGGGCGCGTCCACTGCCGAGGCCACCGCCGTCGCAGCGGGCTTCAGGTCCGGGCGGAACTGGTAGACGAAGCCGACCACGTGCTGCAGCGTCGGGAAGTCGCGCAGCTTCAGGTTCTCCTGGCGCTCGATCCCGTAGGCCTCGCGCACCGCCGCGAAGGTCTCCGCCTGCTTCACCGTGTCGACGCCGAGGTCGGCCTCGAGGTCGAGGTCCATCTCCAGCATGTCGGGCGGGTAGCCCGTCTTCTCGGCGACGATCGCCAGCACCTTCTGCACGACCGGATTCACGGCCGGCACGACTGGGATTACGGCCGCGGCGGTCGGGGACGCGCCCTGGGCCGGCGGGGTCGGGGTAGCGGCCTGCGCTCGCTCCCCAACTCGTTCGGCCCAGTCGCTCGCTTCGGCGGACCCC
>JBGASI010000512.1:0-3598 GCA_044229815.1 Vicinamibacteria bacterium
GGCCGGGATCGCGAGCGAGGAGTTCCAGACCGCCAGGCCGCAGACGACGCCGAGGCCCAGGACCGCGGGGCGGCCGAGCGGCGCGCGCTCGCGGTCGAGGGCGGCCAGCGCGGCCACGAGCGGGAAGCCGGTGACGAGCGGCATCAGGAAGTTGGGCGGCGGTCCGGTGGCGGTCATCAGGGCCATGTACGGCGTGCCGCAGGCCGCGAGCAGCCCGGCCGCCCAGCCCGCGGCGCGGCCGCCCAGGCGACGGGCCAGGAGAGCCACCAGGACGACGAGCAGCACGGCGCCCGCGAGCTGATACAGGCGGTAGGCGCCGTGGTGCGGCAGCAGCGCCAGC
The DNA here is from genome assembly GCA_044229815.1 of Vicinamibacteria bacterium. Taxonomy (GTDB): domain Bacteria; phylum Acidobacteriota; class Vicinamibacteria; order Fen-336; family Fen-336; genus DATBSL01. Next base: position 341 of record JBGASI010000512.1, read on the forward strand.
AGCGGGGCGAGCAGGTAGGCGTCGAGCGCCCCGTTGTAGGGCTGGTTCCACAGCGTCGTCGCCAGCTCGCCGCGCAGGACGTGGCGCCCCATCAGCAGCAGGATGGCGTCGTCGTTCGAGACGGGCAGGCCGAAGGTCGCGCGGTGCAGGCCGCCGCGCGCCAGCAGGGCCGCGGCCGCGAGCCCCGCGCCGGCGGCGACCCGGCCGAGTCGTGCGTTCATCGGGCCCCAGTGTGCCCCAGCCCGCGCCAGCCGCCTAGCGGGGCGCACGCGAAACGGCCCCGCCGCCCGGGGGGGCGACGGGGCCGTGGTGCGCGGCGATGCCGACGGTTTACTGGAAGTACCCGTTGACGTCCAGAATCACATGCGCGGTGCCGCTCGGGGCGCAGCGCAGGGCGACCTTGCCGGTGGTGCTCAGCGGCGCCACCGCGTTGTTCGCCCGGGTCTGGGCCGCGGCGTAGTTGAGCGTCGAGACGAGCGGCGCGGGCGTGCCCGAGGCGAAGAGGCGCAGGTTGCCCTGCGTGGACGGCTCCGTGACCGTGACGTTCACCGAGACGGCCTTCGCGTTCGACGGGACGCCGCAGGTGCCGCCGATGACGGTGAAGTCGACGTCGCCGCCGCAGGCGAGCGGCGCGCCGGCGGTCGGGCCGGACACGACGCGCGTGTCGAACACGCGGCAGGGGGACACGGTGAAGAAGCTGACCGCGGGCACGGTCGTGAGCGCGGTGGCGGCGCGGTTGGCCATCACGATGCCGACGCCGGAGTCGCGATCCCAGCCGACGCCGTTCGTCGTCACGTCGAGCGCGCTCGAGAACATCGCCGCGATCACCTGGCCGTTGGAAGGCTTGTTCGGCAGCGACTTGAGCAGGCCCGCGATCGCGGCGGCGTGCGGCGCCGCGGCGGACGTGCCGCAGAACGGGATGAAGCCGGGGGTCGTGGTCGTGCCGCAGTCGCCGGCGGTGATGTCCGGCTTCGCCAGCGAGCGGCCGCCGTTCGTGCCGAACAGGAAGTTGCCGGCCTTGATCGCGCTGCCGTCCGGGTTGAAGAACACGCGACGCGGGCCGTCCGAGCTGTAGGTCTCCACCGGGTTCGTGGTGCCGCCCACGAAGGCGCCGCCGCCGGCGCTGCTGAAGGCGGCCGCGGCGACCGTGATGGAACCCTCGCCGCCGTTGTGGCCGTACGTGGCGCCGGCCGTCGCGACGGCCAGGCGGCCACGGTTCGTGTCGACGCGCAGCGCCTTGGCGGAGCCCGACCACTTGACGATCACGATGCGCTCGGAGGTGAACCCCTGGCCCATGATCTCGAGCGGCTCGAGCGTCGTGGCCTGGGTGTCCGCCGAGAAGTCGAACAGGGTCGAGAGCGTGGAATCGAAGAGAAAGACGTCGTAATCGTCCGTCGCGCCGCCCAGCGGGTTCGCCCACTTGACCGAGATCGCGCTGCCGGTCGTCGACGTGATGGTGTCGGTATTGACGGCGCTCCCGCCTGTCAGGCCGTTGAAGCTGTGGATCGGCAGCCCCTGCCAGCTGCTCCCGTTGAAGATGGCGATCGTCGTCAGGCTGTCGACGAAGTCGCCCTCCCAGGTGCCCGAGGTGCTGGCGTCGAGGCGCCCCGAGTTGCCGGCGGAGCTGAACATCAGCGCCCCCGAGGCCTTGACGGTGTTGACCGCCTGCGCGATCGGACCGTCCTGGAAGGCGCCCTCGGCGTAGTAGGTGACGTCGTCCACGATGATGTCGCAGCCGTAGGTGTTGCGCAGCGCGAGGATGTTCGCGGCGAACGACGCCTGCCCGTTGAAGGCGCTGGCGAAGTACAGCTGCGCGCCGGGCGCGAGGTCGTGGACGATCTCGAGCATCGCCGTGCCCTCGTCGCCGGTGCCGGCCTGGCCGGGCACCACGGTCAGGCCCGCAGGCAGGTCGCCGGTGGCCTGGCGCGCGGCCAGGCTGTCGACGCCGTCGGAGAGGACGCCGATCTTCACGCCGGTCCCGTTCACGCTGTAGGTCGAGCGCACCGTCGCGGCGGCGTGGGCGACGTCGCCCTGCGACGTCGCGCTGCCGGTGTTGACCACGAAGCCCTCCGCGGGCGCCACGCGGCGCACCTCGGGCAGCGCGGCGATCGCGTCGACGTCGTGGACCGGCACCTGGGCGCGCACGGCATCGAACGCGGGCTGCGAGGAGACGATCCCGCCGCCGATCCGCGCGATCGTGGCGAGCAGCGCGTCGCTGACGCGCCCCTGGATGTCGACGATCACCATCCCCTTGCGGTCGACGCCCGCGCGGGCGACCGTGCGGCGGATGGGGGCTAGGCCCTGCACCATGGCGACACCCCGGCTCTCGCGGTGCGCCATCAGCAGCGGCGTCGTGATCTTGCGTTCGGTGGGCGTGCGGGAGGCCTTCTCCGCGAGAATGGCGCTGATCTGCGCCCGCGCCGACTCGGGCAGGTCCTGCGCGAACGCGGCCGCTCCCGACGCGACGCCCGCGAGCAGCAGCCCGACCGCGATGAACTCGAGGCGTCCGAAAGTCGCTCTTCGCATGGATTTCTTTCCCCCCGGAGGAACCATCTGTGGGGGGCAGTCTAGCGTCGGGCGAGGCCAGCGGCAAGGAGCTTGCTGCCCTTGTGCCCGCCGGCGGACCCGGCGTAGTCTTGCCGCATCGAGCGAGCGGCACGGCACTTGAACGTCAGGGACGCGGCGACCGAGGCCTATTTCGACGAGCGGACCCCGGAGTACGACGCCGCCCGCTTCGGGCTCGCGGCCGAGTGGATCCGCCGTGGCGGGCCGGAGGCGTCGCTCGTCGACATCGGCTGCGGCACCGGGAACGTGCTCGCCTACCTGCGCGACGCGACGGGCGTGCGCCGGCTGGCCGGGCTCGACACGAGCCCCCGCTACCTCGAGCAGGCGAGAGAGCGCGTCTCGTGCGAGACGCACCTCGGCTCCATCCTCGACCCGGAGCTGGTGGCCGGCCTGGCCGGCCGCTTCGACTTCGCCCTGCTGGGGGCCGTGCTGCACCACCTCATCGGCCGCACGAGACGCGCCTCGCGCGAGCGCGCGCGCCAGGCGCTGGCCCACGCGCTGACGCTGGTGCGGCCGGGCGGGCACGTGATCGTGCTCGAGCCCGTCTTCTACCCGACGCTGATGATGGACCTCGTGTTCTGGGCGAAGAAGGCCGCCACGACACTCACCTCTCGCCGCATCGAGCTGTTCGACCAGTGGAACAACCTGGGCGCGCCGGTGGTGTCGTACTACACGAACGAGGAGCTGCGCGAG
>JBGASI010000513.1:0-3583 GCA_044229815.1 Vicinamibacteria bacterium
ACGAACTCGCGCGTGTACTCCGGCCGGCCCCCGCGCGTCAGGCGCGCCGCCGTCAGCCGGATCCGCTCGGCCAACTCGCCCCGCGCGGTGGCGCCAGCGAACGAAGCGACGCCTTCGCTCGCCGTCCCGGGGGCGCCCGCCGCCGGCCGCCCCGAGGCGCCCGCGAGTGCCGCGCCCGTCCCGACCAGACCGAGGGTGAACTCCCGTCGCGTCGTCATGTGGATCTCCTTCGCGCCGCCCAGTCGGTCGCCCCCGCGATCCTACCGCGCCGCCTGCCCCGCGGCGACCCGGCCTCCGCCGGCGTCGCCGCGGCGGCGCGTTTGCAGTACGCTAGCGGCCGTGCGCGTCGTCGGTCGCAGCGTCCCTCGCAAGGAGGGCCTCGACAAGGCCCGCGGCGCGGCGCGCTACGTGGACGACCTGCGCTTCCCGGGCCTGCTCCACGCCCGCACGGTGCGCACCACGATCCCGCGCGGCGAGCTGCTCGGCGTGCGCCTCGCCTTCGACCACGCCGGCTTCACGATCGTGGACCACCGCGACATCCCGGGCCGCAACGTCGTCGCGCTCCTCCAGGAAGACCAGCCGTTCCTGGTCGAGCGCGAGGTGCGCCACGCCGAGGAGGCGGTACTCCTCCTCGCCCACGAGGACGAGGAAGCGCTGGCCGCGGCGACGGTCGAGCTCGAGTACCGCCGCGCGGAGCCCGTCCTCGATCCGCGGCTCTCGCGCCACGCGTTCAAGGAGCTCGCGATCGACAAGGGCGACCTCGCCGGCGGCTTCGCGCAGGCCGACCTCGTGGTCGAGGGCGAGTACGAGACGGGCCGCCAGGAGCACGTCTCGCTCGAGCCCCAGGGCATGATCGCGATCCCCTCGGCCGATGGGATGACCGTGATCGGCTCGCTGCAGTGCCCCTTCTACGTGCAGAAGGCGCTCGCCGTGCTGCTGGGGCTGCCGCCGGAGAGCGTCCGCGTCGTCCAGGCCGAGACCGGCGGCGGCTTCGGCGGCAAGGAGGACTTCCCCTCGATCGTGGCGGGACACGCGGCGCTCCTGGCGCGCAAGGCGGGACGGCCGGTGAAGCTGGTCTACGACCGGCTCGAGGAGATGGCCGCCACCACGAAGCGCCACCCGTCGATCGTGCGCCACCGCACCGGCGTCACGCGCGACGGACGCCTGACCGCCCTGGAGATCGACGTGCTCTTCGACGGCGGGGCCTACTGCACGCTCAGCCCGGTCGTGCTCTCGCGCGGCTGTCTCCACGCGACGGGCCCCTACCGCTGCGAGAACGTGCGCGTCCGCGGCCGCGTCGTGAGGACGAACACCCCGCCGTGCGGGGCGTTCCGCGGCTTCGGCGCGCCGCAGACCGTGTTCGCGGCCGAGGTCCAGATGGAGCGGGTGGCCGAGGCGCTGGGAATGGACCCGGTGCGCCTGCGGGAGAGAAACGCCCTGCGGCCGGGAGACACCACCGCCACCGGCCAGCGGCTGGGCGAGGACACGAGCGCGCTCGCGGTGCTGCGCGAGGCCGTCAGCCGGTCCGACTATCGCCGCAAGCGCCGGGCCTGGCGCGGCACGCGCCGCGGCATCGGTCTCGCCCTCTTCCACCACGGGGCAGGCTTCACCGGCTCCGGCGAGGTGATGCTGGCCTCGCGCGCGGCGCTCGAGCTGACGCCGCGCGGCGCGCGGGTGCTCGTGGCCTCCACCGAGATGGGCCAGGGCGCGCGCACCACGCTGGCGCAGATCGTGGCCGAGGCGCTCGGCGTGCCGCTGGGGCGGATCGAGGTGGCCGAGCCCGACACCGCGCGCGTCCCCGACAGCGGCCCCACGGTCGCCTCGCGCACCTGCATGGTGGTGGGCCGCCTGCTCGAGGCCTGCGCCCTCGAGATGAAGGCGCGCCTCGGCGGCCTCTCCCCCGCCGCGTACCTGAAGCGCCACGGCCCGCTCACGGTCACCCGGCAGTACGAGCCGCCGCCCGGGGTCGCCTGGGACGACGCCACCTACAAGGGCGACGCGTACGGCACCTTCGGCTGGGGCTGCACCGTGGCCGAGGTGGAGCTCGACCCGGTCAGCTACGAGCTGCGGCCGACGCGCGTCACCGCGGTGGCCGAGATCGGCCGCGCCGTGAACCCGCTGATGGCGGCCGGGCAGGTCGAGGGCGGGACGGCGCAGGGCCTCGGCTTCGCGCTCCTCGAAGAAGTGGTGATGCGCGAGGGGCGGGTCGCCAACGCCCAGCTCACGAACTACCTCGTCCCCACGACGCTCGACACGCCGCCCATCGACGTGACGATCCTCGAGAGCCCGTACCGGCGCGGGCCGTTCGGGGCGAAAGGCATCGGCGAGATGCCGATGAGCGGACCGGGGCCGGCGGTGGCGAACGCCGCGCGCTGCCTCGGCCTCGACCTGCGCTCTGTGCCGATCACCCCGGAAAGGGTCCTGGAATGCGCTTCGTCCTCAACGGAAAGCGTGCCGACGTCGACGCGCCGCCGCTGAAGCGGCTGCTCGACGTGCTGCGCGAGGACTGCGGCCTCACGGGCACCAAGGAGGGCTGCGGCGAGGGCGAGTGCGGGGCCTGCACCGTGCTGCTCGACGGCGTGCCGGTGAACGCCTGCCTGGTGCCCTTCGCCCACGCGCGCGGGCGCCGGGTGACGACGGTGGAGGGTGTGCGCGGCCGCGCGCCGCAGGCCCTCGCGGGCGAGGGCGGCACGCAGTGCGGCATGTGCACGCCCGGCGTAGTGATGGCGGCCTCGGCGCTCGGACCGCGTCCCACGGCCGCGCGCGTGCGCGCCGCGCTCGCCGGGAACCTCTGCCGCTGCACCGGCTACGCGGGGATCGTGCGCGCCCTGGCGGGCCGGCGGGCGGCGCCGCGGCCGCGCGTGCGCTCCGCGGGGCGCGCCGCGAAGGCGACGCGGGGCTGAGCCATGGCGACGCCCCTCTCCCGCGTCGCGCTGCGCCAGCCGCGATCGCTCGAGCAGGCGCTGCGCTGGCTGCGCGAGGACGGCCCGCTCGTGCCGCTGGCCGGCTGCACCGACCTCTACGTCGGCGTCCATCTCGGCGCGGCGCCGGGCCCGTGCTTCCTCGACCTCGCGGGCCTCGCGCCGCTGCGCGGGATCCGCCTGCGCGGCGAAACGCTGTCGATCGGCGCGCTCACGACACACGCGGAGCTCGTCGCCTCGCCGCTCGTGCGGCGCCGCCTGCCGATGCTGGCCGCGGCCGCGAGCGAGGTGGGCAGCCCGCAGATCCAGAACCGTGGCACGCTCGGGGGCAACGTGGCGAATGCCTCGCCCGCCGGCGACACGCTCCCGGTGCTCGCCGTGGCGGAGGCCGAGGTCGTGCTGCGCAGCGCGGACGGCGAGCGCCGCGTGCCGTTCGGCGCGTTCTACACCGGCTACCGACAGACCGTGATGCGCCACGACGAGCTGATCGTGCGCTTCGAGATCCCGCCCGTCGCGGGCCGCCAGTGGTTCCGCAAGATCGGCACGCGCGCGGCCCAGGCCATCTCGAAGGTGGTGATCGCCGCCGTGCGCGCGCCCGTCCCGCGCGTCGCGCTCGGCAGCGTGGCGCCGACCGTCGTGCGCCTGCCGCGGACGGAGGCGCT
>JBGASI010000514.1:0-3572 GCA_044229815.1 Vicinamibacteria bacterium
CGACCCGCCGGCTCTCGCGCCCGGGCGCGCCGAGGGATCGAGCGCCCAGCGGGGGCGCGTGCCCTCGCCCGCCTCGGGCTCGTAGTAGAGGTCCCTGAAGCCCGGCCCATACTCCCGCCCGGGTACTTCTCGTCCCGGGAGGGGCAGGGCGAAGAGCAGCGGTCCCTGGCGAACGAACGACTCTCCGGGACGATGCGCCTGCAGCTCCGCCCTCGCCCGGAAATCCAGGCGCACGCGATCGCCGGAGCTCCACGTGCGCGACAGCCGGATCCAGCCCGCGGACTCCCGCACGACGGCGTCCGGCGCCGACCAAGCGAGGTCGGCCCAGGCGGGGCGCCGCAGCGACAGCTCGAACGCCACGGGCCGCTCCACCTCGACGAGCAGCTCCGCATCGCGCCCGAACGGGTAGCGGGTGTGCTCGACGATGCGGGTTCGGACGCCGTGCACGCGCGTGCGCAGCTCGCAGGGCCCGTAGAGCGCGACGGCCAGCCCGCCCGGGGAGCGCAGCCACATGGCCTTCACGAAGTACGGGGCGAGCCGTCCCGCGTTCGGCACGCAGCACACGGCCACGTCCTGGTGCGCGGGCGAGTACTTGTAGCGGGTCTGCGGCCCTTCCGGCGCGGCCGCCGCCGCGGGATCGAGCGGGCCCGTCATCGAGAAGGAGTTGTCGGTCTTGAGGTAGGCGATCGCCGGCGCGCGGGGATGGCGCGCGCCCTGCCCCGCGTTGAAGAACAGCCACTCCGCGCGGTCGCCCCACTCGGAGCCGCCGCGCTTCTGGAGCAGGTGCGTGTACGAGTCCAGCAGTTCCTGGATCGAGCAGTACTCGTAGCCCGTCGCGCCCGCGTCCGCCTCGCGCCCGCCGATGAACTCGTCCCCGATCGGGCCGCCGCTCGGGGCGAGGCAGCGTTCGAGTTTGTCCAGGTAGCCCGCCAGCGCCCGCTCGAGCGCCGGGTTGGCGGTGGCGTGAACGACCACGAGCAGCGAGCGCAGGTGCTCGTAGGTGTGGACGCCGTGGTCCTCGAAGCGGCGCCCCGGGTCCACGAGGTGCCGGTACTGGACGTCGGCCTGGCTCTGCTCGCTCTCGGAGTACTCGCGGTAGAGCCAGGCGGCGTAGCGGCGATGGGAGGCCTCGCCCGTCAACTGGGACAAGCGGTCGAGCACGTCGGTGAAGGTGAGTCCGTGGCCGACACCCGCGAACGGCCGCGGCACGGTGAACGGCTGCGATGCCCCGGCCGGGTACGCCCGGCGCACGGCCGCGACCGCCCGCTCGACCGCCGACAGGCAGCGTCCGTCGCCGGTCGTCTCGAAGTAGGAAAGCAGCGTGCGCAACAGCGTCGCCTGCGCCCACAGCTCGCCGTTCTCGCCGTCGCAGCGGAAGCGCAGGTCGGGAGCGTAGATGCCCAGGTAGCCGTCCGCGTCCTGCGTCCCGAGCATCCGCTCCACGTGGGCGGCGGCCCTGGCCGTGTGACGCGGGTGCTCGAGCAGCAGCGCCGAGCGCACGAGACCGTCCCACCAGTTCGACTGGCTCTCGCTGTTCCACCAGAGGAACTGCGCCTCCCATTGCGACTCGGGCGCCAGCACGCCGAGCTCCTTCCTCGACACGGAGCGGCTCAGCCGGTCGCGGCCGTAGAGGTCGTCGTCGCGGAGGAGTGCAGGCAACAGCTCGTCGAGCCGTCCCACGAAGCCCTCTTCCAGGTCGCGCCGCATCTGTGCCGCCAGCCAGCCGGCCGGGCGCACCGCGCCGCACGGCAGCCACTCGTGGCTCTCGGGCAGTGGCCCGACGAAGGCGAACGGATCGGCTGGATTCTCTACCGCCATGGGCAGGCGCGGATTCTGTCACGCTCGAGCCCCACGCTGGAGCGAACGGATCATGGGCGCCGCGGCGAGCCGTCGTATCCTCGGCGGATGCAGCCGCGCCTGCCGCTTCCGCTGGCCATCCTGCTCGCCTGTGCCGGTCTGGCCGCCTGCGGCGGCGGAGGCGGCGACTCCCCGGCCAGCGCCTCCACGCCCGGCAGCGGCGCGACCAGGGTGCGCGTGGCGCTCGACACGAGCCGCTTCCTGCGCACGGTGGACTCCGGTCGCGTGCTCGGCGGCAACCTCGCGGCCTGGGTCGGCCCGTCCAGGCTGAACGGACCGACCGGGTCGTACGTGATCGAGCGCGGGGCGCGGCTGCTGCGCTTTCCCGGCGGCAACCTGGCCAACTCCTTCTGCTGGGAGACGATGCGCGCCTCGGACAAGGACCTCCAGAAGTGGGACGACTGGAGCTGGGGCACGGGCGTCGAGCCCTACCTCGCGTTCCTCGGCAGCGTGGGCGGCGAGCCTTTGTACTCGCTGAACCCGTTCGACCACGTGATCGACGGCCGCCCGCACCGCGCCCTCGACGAGGCCCGCTCGCTCGTGCGCCTCTTCGTCTCGCGCGGCTATGCCGGGGCCTTCTACGAGCTCGGCAACGAGAACGACGGCTCCTGGAACCCAATGCTCTCGCCGGCCGAGTACGTGGACCGCTTCGTGACCTTCGCCGAGATGGTCAAGCGCGAGGACCCGTCGGCGCGGATGCTGGGACCGGTCGGTTCGGGCACCGAGGCGGCCTGGCGCGACGGCTTCATCGACGGGCTCGCGGCGAAGGGCAAGCTGTCGCTGCTCGACTACTTCGCCTTCCACTACTACGGCGGCTGGATCTCGAACACGAACGGCGCCGGCATCGACCTCACCGGCCCGCAGCGCATCCCCGGCTACGTCAGCGCGATCCGCGAGCGCCTCGCGGCGCGCGGCGGCGCGAGCGTCGGCGTGGCGCTCACCGAGTGGAACGCCGCGATCTGGGACACGGGAGCGACGCGGGGCCAGAACACGATCGAGCAGGGACTGTGGCTGGCCGACACCGCGGGCACGCTCTTCCGCAGCCTCGACCTGGCCAACGTCTGGATCGACCTCACCGGCGAGGACCCGCACGCCCTGCTCTCCGACCGCGCGGGCACCGCGACGCGCACGAAGAACTACTGGCCCGTCTTCCTGGCCGGCCGCACGCTGGGCCTCGGTCGGCGCGAGGCGCTCGAGGTGCTGGAGGCGACGCCGGACCTGGCGTCGACGCACCTCACGGCCTACGCCACGCGGGGGCGCGACGGCGCTCTCGGCCTGCTGCTGGTCAACAAGGGCGAGGCGCTCTCGGCCGAGGTCCCGCTCGGCGGACGGGGCTGCACCGGCGTCACGGCGCTGCGCCTCGACGCCGACGGCTACGCGGCCGCCACGGGCCCCGCGCCGCACACCGCCAGCTGCGCCGCGGGCACGCTGACGACGGAGCTGCCGAAGACGTCGATCGTGGGGCTCGTGCTCGCGCCCTGACACGCCACGGCAGTCCGGCGGCAGTTTGGGACCAAGCGTTGCACCCGCCACGAACGCTGATCTCCTTTGACGAGGCGCGAGGCCGGCCGGTGCGGCCGCTCACAAGGCGCGCCCGCGCGCGCCGCTCACCATCGTTCCGCGACCGGGCAATCGCTCGACGCTCACGCGCAGGGAGGGAACGATGGACGAAAGACGCAGCTTCTGGGGTGGGACGGCGATCCTGGCGACCGTGC
>JBGASI010000515.1:0-3545 GCA_044229815.1 Vicinamibacteria bacterium
AGACGAGCGGCACGTCGAGGGCGCGCCGCAGCCGTCTCTCGTAGAAGCTGGTCAGCCGGCGCCGGCGCACCTGCCGGCGGGCCGCGCGCAGCGCGGCCGCCAGGGAGACCCCCGGCTCGAGGTCGCCCGCGCCCTCCTGCGCGGTGAGGCGCAGGATCTCGGCCTCGTCCGCGTCGCTGAAGCGCCGCTCGTGGCAGCCGTTGAGCACGAAGGCCTGGGCCTCGAGCCGGACCTCCTCCCGGGCCATCTCGCGGAACTGCAGGGCCTCGACGACGGCCATCTCCTCGGGCAGCGCCACCACCACGAGCCCGGTGCGCGCGCGATCGCGCAGCAGCGCGAGCACGCGCCGGGCGTTGTGGGCGATCGGGCCGACCGGCACCGCCGAGGTCGCGACCAGGGGCACCTTGAGGAACGCGAGACCGTGGCCGGTGGCGGGGGCGTCGAGCACGACCAGGTCCCACAGCGGGCGGCCTGCGGGCCCGCGCGCCTCCTCGAGCGTCATCACCTTGCCGAGGACCATCAGCTCCTTGAGGCCCGGTGCCGCCGAGAAGAAGCGCCGGTAGATGGGGCTGTCGAGGATCCGCCGCGAGAACAGCTCGAGTTTCACCACGTGGCGCACGTACTCGTCGATCACCTCGGCGGGGTCGAGGTTCACGTTCCACAGGCCCGGCAGGATCTCGACCTCGCGGCCGGCCGCCGGCCGCCCGCCGAAGACGCGGGCCGCCTCGAGCGCCGCTGACACCTCGACGAGCAGGACGCGCTTGCCGCGGTCGCGGGCGGCGAGCGCGATCGCGGCGCCGACCGTGCTCTTGCCGACCCCGCCCTTGCCGCTGAGGACCAGCAGGCGGTGCGAGAGGAGCTCGTCGAGCAGCATCGCACGAGCCTAGCACGCCCGTTCGGCCGGCGCGGTCCTGCTAGAATGCGTGCGCACCATGGCCCAGACGTCCGCCGCCGCCGCCGCGCCCGCGAGCGCCGACAAGCCCGAGAAGATCGTGATCGTGATGCCCGCCTACAACGCGGCGCGCACGATCGAGGAGACCTTCCGGGCGATCCCCAAGGGCTACTACGACGAGATCGTAGTGGTCGACGACCACAGCCGGGACGACACCGTCGCCCGCGCCGAGGCGCTCAACCTGAAGGCGATCCGCCACCCGCACAACGTCGGCTACGGCGGGAACCAGAAGACCTGCTACATGGAGGCGCTGCGCGACGGGGCGACCATCGTCGTGATGCTGCACCCCGACGGGCAGTACGACCCGGCGATCATTCCCGAGATGATCCAGCCGATCCGCGAGGGACGGGCCGACATGGTGCTCGGCTCGCGCATGCTGGTGCCCGGGGCGGCCAGGCGCGGCGGGATGCCGCTGTGGAAGCGGATCGCCAACCGCTTCCTGACGACGCTCGAGAACCTCGCCATGGGCCGGCGCTTCACCGAGTGCCACACGGGCTACCGCGCCTACTCGCGCCGCTTCCTGGAGACGGTGCCCTTCCTGCGCAACTCCAACGGCTTCGTGTTCGACACCGAGGTCATCTTCCAGGCGGTGCAGTTCGCCCTGCCGGTGGTCGAGGTCCCGGTCGCGTCGCGCTACTTCGACGACGCGTCGTCCGTCGGCTTCCGGCAGGGCGTCGTGTACGGTCTCGGCACGCTGTGGACGGCCTCGCGCTTCCTGTTGCACCGCGCGGGTCTCGTCCGCTCCGACAAGCTCCAGGCGTAGGGCTACTTCAGGGCCTCGCCCGCGCGGGCCACGACGTCCGCCTTGATGTCCTCCTGGATGGGCTGGGGGCCGACGTAAAGGCCGAACAGCTTGTCGGCGAAAGCCTTGCTCTCGATCACCGGCTTCGCCTGGCCGGCCATGATCGACTCGAGCTTGCCGCCGGGCAGGTAGCGCAGCACGCACTGCTCGCCTTCCTTCACCTCGGGGAAGTAGCCGACGAACTGATCGAGCGTCTTCGCGTCGGCGCCCGCCAGCGACTCCCGCATGGCCTCCTGGATCCGGCTGGCGCTCAGGGTGCGCAGGAACTTCAGCACGACCTCTCTCTTGAAGTCACCCGTCTGCAGTGCCTGGTAGAACTCCGTCGAGGTGGTCTTGCCCTTGTAGGCCGCGAGCGGGCCCGCGAGGGCGGCGTCGTCGACGTAGAAACCGACCGCGTAGGCCTTGAACGTGAACAGCATCTTCTTGACGCGCAGTCCCGCGCCGAGCAGCGTCATGCCGTCGCGCTTCACCTCGAAGGCCGTGCCGCTCTTCGGCTCGGTCCAGGTCTGCGCGGTGGTGGCCGTGGCGGCGGCCAGGGCCGCAACCGTGACGGCTGCGGTGAGCATCTTCTTCGTGTTCAAGGGGGCCTCCCGGGGCTGGTCCTTCGTGGCTGGGCGCCTATGGTACTCCGCGACCGCGGTTCGCGGGCCTCCCGTGGGCGGCCTGGTTGGCATGATCGGGAGTTTTGCCGGCCCGCTGGGCGGAGAACCCGTCGGTACCCGGGCGCGGATCCGGTCTGCATTCAGCCTATTAGACTGATTATCAACAACTTGTGGAGGCCCACCCTGCGGCACCGGCTTTGCTACTCCCGCGATGAGAGGCCACGAGGGCTCGATCTACGGGTCCATGGGGGGCGGCAACATATGCGGCGTTGGCGTGAAAAGCGCTCGAGCCGAATGAACTGCGCGATGCGTGTCTCAAATCCGCAACGTGTGATCACCCTCACTCGCGCATCCGCTCCGGATCGTGCAAAGTATGCGAAACACCATGACACGCCCTAGCGCGTCCGCATCCATCTTCGCAGCCCTTTACGCGGTGGCCTTCGGCGCCGTCGCGTATCTTTTCGTCCTCGGCTCGTCCTTCTACATGACGCCGCTGCGCGAGCGAGCCCACCACGAGGGCTACTGGACGTTCAAGGCGGGGGGCCACCTCGGCCACACGCTCGGGATCATCGGCTCGACCATGATGGTCCTGATGCTCCTCTACTCCGTGCGCAAGCGGGTGCCGCTGTTGCGCCGGGCGGGGGCGCTCAGCCGCTGGCTCGACGTGCACATCTTCCTGGGCGTCGTCGGGCCGCTGCTCGTCATCCTCCACAGCAGCTTCAAGGTGCAGGGGCTCGTCGCGCTCAGCTTCTGGTCGATGATCATCGTCGCGACGAGCGGTGTGCTCGGCCGCTACCTCTACCTGCAGATCCCGCGCACCCGCGCGGGCGAGGAGCTGGCCCTCGCCGACATCGAGAAACAGGACCGCGAGCTCACCGAGGAGCTGCGCGTCCGTTTCAGCCTGACGGACGTCCAGCTGCGCCAGCTCGAAGGCATGGTCGCGGTGCCCGCCCGCACGGGCGTGATCGCCGGGCTCCTGCGCATCCTCTTCGGCGACCTGCGCCTGCGCTCCGAGCTGCGCCACTTCGCAAGGAGCGTGCGCTCGGTGCCGGGGCCGGTGTTCCGGGAGTTCGAGCGCGTGGTGCGCCAGAAGGCCCTCGTGCGGCGGCGCATCGTGCTGTGGGACAGGCTCCACGAGCTCTTCCACTACTGGCACGTGCTGCACAAGCCGTTCGCGATCGTGATGTAC
>JBGASI010000516.1:0-3540 GCA_044229815.1 Vicinamibacteria bacterium
CGAGGCGGCGCGCCGGCTCGCCCGCCACGCCGCCTGGCTCGTCGACGCCGGCGCGGAACACGCGGGCCGCGAGGCGGCGGCGGCGCGCGTCTTCGCCGCCGACGCGGCCGAGCACATCGCCGACGCCTCGCTGCGCCTTCACGGCGCGGCGGGCCTCGTGAGAGGATCGAGCGTGGAGCGGCTCTTCCGGGAGGCGCGGGCGCTGCGCCTGCGCGAGGGCCCGAGCGAGATGCTGAGACTGGAGCTCGCCGACTCCATCCTGAAGGAGAGCCGCTGATGGGACGCATCGTGGACCTGTGCGGCGAGGTCGCTGCCGCCGCGGACGAGGGGCCCGAGGGCCTGCTGCTGCCCCCGGACGCCTGGGACAACCTGCGCCAGCACTGGTCCGACGAGGACATCGAGGACGCCCTGGGCTTCGTGAAGGACTCGGTCCTGCTGACCGAGCTCGTCGAGTCGGCCGACAGCCTGAGCGCGCGCCTGGTCGAGCTGCTCGGCAGCTGGGGCGACGCCAGGGGCTGGCGCGACGCCGTCGAGGGCCGGGCCACGCTCGGCGTCGACGTGATCCGCCAGATCGCCCACCGCCTCGAGAGGCTCGAGGAGATCCTCGAGCTGTACCGGGATCAGCCAGGGCCGGACCGCAGCGGCTTCGACCGGCTGCAGCGCCGGCTGATGGACGAGGGCATCGAGGACCTGATGTAGCAGCCGAGCGAGCCGGAGAGCGAGGAGCCGAGCTCCGGGGACTAGGGCACGCCGCAAGGCAGGCCAGGGCTGTTACACTGGCGCTCATGCGAAAGGCCCTGGCGTTGATCGCCCTGCTGGCACTCCCGACGCTCGCCCGCGCCGGGGAGATCGAGGTGACCGGCCTCGCCGGCTACACCTTCCCCTTCTACAGCCAGAAGTTCAACTACTCGCCCGGCCAGGTCTCGATCCCGATCCCGGGCGTCTCCGTGACCCAGAGCGGCGCGTTCGAGCTGAAGGGGTCCGGCGGGCCCGCGTTCGCCGGGTCGCTCGCGTTCTTCCCGGCGGACGCGCTCGGCGTCGAGGTGCGCCTCGACCACGCCAGCGTGAAGCTCGAGACCCAGGGCGGCGGCTATGACGTCAACCTCGCGCTGCCGGCGCCGCTCGACCCGGTGAAGACGACGCTCGACCTCGGCCCGGGAGAGGCCACCCTCGACGCGGCAGGACCGCTCTCGCTCAACGTCAAGCTGCGCACGACCGGCCGCTCGAAGCTCTACGTCTCCGGCGGCCTGAGCCGCCTCGGCGAGCTCAACGTCTCGCTGAAGCAGACGGTCGCGCTCGGCGTGGTGGCGGTCAACCTGGTGACGAACAACCTCGAGATCGCCACGATCCAGATGCGCACGAAGCTGCCCGCCCAGAGCGGCAGCCGCTGGGGCGGCAATCTCGGCCTGGGGCTGCAGTTCCCGCTGGGCGAGCACGGCGGCGTGGTGCTGGAGGGGCGCGGCTTCTTCTTCGCGAAGCGCGTCTACGACTGGGAGGCCGTCATCACGACGCCGCTGCCACCGCTGCAGTCGCAGCTGCTGGATCGCCTGCAACTCGACCCGGTCGAAGTGAAGCCGTGGTGGGTGCAGGCCACGATCGGCATCTCCTACCGCTTCTGAAGCGGGTCGAGCGGACTTCTCCTCAGGCCTGCGCGAACTCGGGCGAGCGCAGGAGCCGGCCGTCGAACGTCACCTCTGGGGAACGAACAGCCTCTAGCCAACGGCCGTCGCCCGGGCGAAGAGGCTCGCAGGAGGGCCTGCGTCGCCGGCTCGACCCAGACGCGTCCGCTCGGGTCGGTCCTGAACGCCACCCGGTCCCCCTTGTGGACACCGAGGTGCTCACGGATCTCCTTGGGCAACGTGAGCTGCCCTTTGCTCGTCGCGGTCGCGCTCGGCATGCATTACCTCAATACGGAATCCTGACTCGGCGGTAAGGACCTTGACGCCCAGGGCCTTCCCTCACGTCCGCCGCACGCCTCGAAACTGCGGGTGCCCCAGGATGACCCGCTCGAACGCGCCGCGGTCCGCTTCGGGCAGGTCGCTCGGGTAGCGCGCCCCGGAGCGCTCCCAGCGCTGGAGCCAGTCGGCCCCCAGCAGAGCGTGCCGGCGGGCCTGCCCGTGGGCGAGCGCCGACGGCGTGAACGCGATGGTGCTCTCCGGCTTGTCGTCGGTGGCGCGGCCGACCGCCACGAAGAAGCCCGCCCCGAGCATGGCCACCCGCGCCGCGGTGGAGGCGGTGTAGGTGAACAGCTCCGCGTCGCGCTCGCCGAAGGCCTCGAACAGGCGCTGGAAGGAAGACAGCGTCCAGGCCTCGGCGTGCGTCCTGCCGGAGAAGAGGTCGTAGAAGACGAGGTCCGGGCGCGGCGTCACCTCCGCGAGCGTCGCGAAGACGTCGCCTTCGACGAGGCGCCAGCTCAGCCCGCCGCCCACGGCCGAGCGCCAGCGTCCGGAGCGCAACAGGCCCGCGGGCGCGCCGTGGCGCAGGTAGGTGAAGTGGTGCCGGTGGGCGAAGGCGAGCCGCAGGGAGTCGAGATCGTTTTCGAAGCTCATGATCTCGAGGGCGCGGACGGGATGGAGGGCGGCCGCCTGCTCGTAACGGAGAATGGCGGCCATCGCGTTGGCCCCGGCCCCGAGCCCCACGTCCCAGAGCACGAGCGGCGAGGCGTCCGAGGCGTTCTCCGCGGGACCGAGCCGAAGCCGCTCGGCGAGCGCGGACTGGTCCACGTAGAGACTCTCGGCCTCCACCATCGGCGGCGTCCGCGCGTGCATCACCTCGCCCGATGCCACGTGGCGGATGCTCGCGAATCCCGCGCGGCCCACGTGCACCTCGTACCCGCCCAGGGCCTGCGTCCTGGCCCGCCGCGCCCGGGGTGGGCAGCTCGGGTTGTCGAGGTCGCGCTCCTCCAGCTGCCGGCGCCTCTGCGCATAGAGGGCGGCGAACGTGTCGTCCAGGATGCTCTGCCGCAGCTCGGCCATGAGCCGGTGGTAGAAGTGCAGGTTGTGCTGTCCCAGCAGGTGCCAGCCGAGCGCCTCGTCGGTCTTCGTCAGGTGATGCAGGTAGGCGCGCGAGTGGTGCCGGCAGGTCGGGCAGGAGCAGCCCGGGTCGAGCACCTCGTCGGCGTGCTTGTGGACGCCCCGGCGCAGCTGCAGGTAGCCGCGCGAGGTGAAGACCCCGCCGCGCTCGCCGAGGGCCGTCGGCAGGATGCAGTCGAACATGTCGAGGCCGCGGTGCACGGCCTCGAGCAGGTCGAGGGGCGTGCCGACGCCCATGAGGTACCGGGGCCGGTCGCGCGGCATCCTCTCGGCGGTCTCTTCGCACACGTCCTGCCGCTCGTCGCGCCCCTCGCCCACCGCCAGGCCGCCGATGGCCAGGCCGTCGAAGGGCATCGCCGACAGGAACTCGACGCTCTCGCGGCGCAGGTCCGCGAAGAGCGCCCCCTGCACGATGCCGAAGAGCGACTGGGGCGAGTCGCCGCGCGCGGCGAGGCTGCGCGCCGCCCAGCGGTGCGTGAGGTCCAGGGCGGAGCGCGCCGTGGCGCGG
>JBGASI010000517.1:0-3537 GCA_044229815.1 Vicinamibacteria bacterium
CGGCGTGCACGCGGTCCACGGCGTCGATCAACTGGCCCACGCCCTTGCCCGTCTTCGCGGAGAGATAGACGATCGGCGCCCAGGGCAGGAACTTGAGGTGGTCGCGCACGTCCTCCTCGAACTTCTTGCGCTGGACCTTCTTCGCCTCGGCGAGGTCCCACTTGTTGATCGCGATCACGACGCCGGTGCCGGCGTCGACGAGCTCGCCGCCGATCGTCGCGTCCATCTCGCGCAGCCCCGACTCGGCGTCGAGCACGAGCACGGCCACGTGCGCGTGCTCGATCGCGCGGCGGGCCTGCACCACGCTGACGTGGTCCACGTTCTCCTTCAGCAGGCGGACCTTGCGGATCCCGGCGGTGTCGACCAGGCGGTAGTGGTGCCCCTTGCGCTCGAACGTCTCGTCCACGGTGTCGCGCGTCGTGCCGGGAATCGCCGAGACGACGGCCCGCTCACGGCCCACCAGCCGGTTCATCAGCGAGGACTTCCCGACGTTCGGCCGCCCCACCAGCGCGAGCGCGGTCGAGCGCGGGGCGTCCTCGTCCGTCTCCACCCGCGGCAGCCCCACGAGCGCCGCGTCGAGCAGGTCGCCGATGCCCTGGCCGTGCTCGGCCGAGATCGCGACGACGCCGTCGAAGCCCAGCCGCGCGAAGTCGACCATCCCCGAGTCGCCCGCATCCGCCTCCGCCTTGTTGACGACCAGCAGCACGCGGCGCGCGGACTTGCGCAGCTGGCGCGCGATCGCCTCGTCGTCGGGCAGCAGCCCCGAGCGGGCGTCGACCAGGAACAGCACGACGTCGGCCTCCTCGATCGCGAGCTGCGCCTGCTCGGTCGCCGGCCCGAGCAGCGGGTCGTCGCTGCCGAGCAGCAGGCCGCCGGTGTCGATGATCTCGAAGGTCGCGCCCTGCCACGTGACGTGGGCGTAGTTGCGGTCGCGGGTCGAGCCCGGCCGCCCATCGGTGATGGCCTTGCGCCGGCCGCAGATGCGGTTGAAGAGCGTGGACTTGCCCACGTTCGGACGGCCGACGAGCGCGAGACGGGGCAACGGGATCATGCGGGGAGCTCCTGGAGGGCGTCGGTTGACACCCGAAACGAGCAAAGTCTATAGTAACTGTTACTTAGAAGGAGGTCCATCCCCCATGATCAAGGTGGACATCATCAACGAGGTGTCCCGCGCAGCCGACATCACCAAGGTCCGGGCCGAAGTGGCGGTCGAGGCCGTCCTCGAGGCGATGAAGGACTCCTTGATGAAGGGTGAGCGGATCGAGTTGCGCGGCTTTGGCGTCTTCCAGGTCAAGCCCCGCAAGCGCGGGATCGGCCGCAACCCTCGGACGGGCAAGGAAGTGCGCATCCCGCCGGGCCGCACCATCCGCTTCAAGCCGGGCAAGGACCTGCAGAGCCTGACGCTGTAGCCGCGTCTCGCGTCCGAGCGCCAGCCCATTGGGGTTCCCTCCCTCGCCGCCCGGCCCGGAGCCGGGCCCCAGCCTGCTCCGGGCCGGGGCGCTCTCCCCGGAGCAGTGGCAGCGCCTGTGGGGTGTCCTGCCGCCTCCCAGGCGCAGCGCCTGGCAGCGCTGGGGCAGGAACGTGCTGCTGTTCGTCCTCACCGCCGCGTCCGTCTTCTTCGTCGGCGGCTTCCGCGTGGTCGAGATTCCCGGCCACGGGACCACCCTCGGGGTGGACGTGCGCGAGGGGCTGCTGCTGGTCGCGGGCCTCCTGGGAATCCTGCTCGCCCACGAGATGGGCCACTACCTGATGGCGCGCCGCTACGGCGTCGACGCCACGCTGCCATTCTTCATCCCCTTCCCCGTGCCCGGCTTCAGCCTGGTGGGGACGCTCGGGGCCTTCATCCGCATCCGGGGGGCGATCCCGAGCCGCAAGGCGCTCTTCGACATCGGGGTCGCCGGCCCGCTGGCCGGCTTCGCCGTGTGCCTTCCGGTGCTCTGGCTCGGGGTGCGCGACGCGCGCGTCGTCCCGTCGGCGAGCGCCGACGGCGGGCTGCTGCTCGGCGAGCCGCTCGCCTTCCAGTCGATCGCCTACCTCGTCCATGGCCACCTGCCCGACGACGTGACGCTGGCGCTCGGCTCGCTGGGCCTGGCGGCGTGGTTCGGCCTGTTCATCACCGCCCTCAACCTGATGCCGATCGGCCAGCTCGACGGGGGCCACGTCACCTTCGCGCTCCTCGGCGAGCGAGCGCACCGAATCTCGACGGTGGGCTCCTGGGTCTGCGTCGCGCTCGTGTACTTCGGGCCCAACTGGATCCTGTGGGCGATCCTGGTGCGCGTGCTCGGCCGGCGCCACCCCTCGACCCTCGACGACGTCAGCCCCGTCGGGCGCGGGCGCGCCTGGGTCGGACTGCTCGCGCTCGCCGTGTTCGTCGTCTGCTTCGTGCCGAACCCGATCGTGTTCCACTGGCACGACCTGTTCGAGGCGATGGGCCTGAGGCGCTACCTGCCGTAGCCGTACCGCCTACATCACGGTCAACGGGTCGACGTCGACGGCGACACCGGGCCAGCGCTGCGGGCCGTAGCGGGCCACCAGAGCGGCCTTCACCGCGTCGCGCATCGCGGGCCGGCTGCCCTTGAGCAGGATCTGGAAGCGGTGCTCGCTCTTGAGGCGCGCCAGGGGCGCGTGGGCGGGGCCGAGGACACGGTAGCGGCCCGGGGCCGACTCGCGCAGCGCCGCGGCCAGGGCCTTCGCCTCCGCGGCCCCCTTCAGCTCGTCCTCGGCGCGCACGATCAGGTTCACCAGCGCGCAGCTCGGCGGGTAGCCCATCGTGCGGCGGAACTCCAGCTCGCGCTCGAAGAAGGACGCGTAGTCCTGCGCGCAGGCGAAGCCGAGCGCGTAGTGGTCGGGCCAGTGGCTCTGCAGGATCACCTCGCCGGCCGTCTCGCCGCGGCCGGCCCGGCCCGCGACCTGCGTCAGCAGCTGGAAGGTGCGCTCGGCCGAGCGGAAGTCGGGCATGCCGAGGCCGACGTCGGCGTCGATCACGCCGACGAGCGTGACGCGCGGGAAGTCGTGGCCCTTGGCGATCATCTGCGTGCCGACCAGCACGTCGAGCTCCCCCGCCTCGAAGGCCACGAGGGTCTGCGCCACGGCGCCGCGCCGGCTCGCCACGTCGCGGTCGAGCCGGCCGACCCGCGCCTTCGGCAGCGCCTGCGCCACGGCCTCGGCCACGCGCTCGGTGCCGAAGCCGGTGAGGCGCAGGTAGGCGCCGTGGCACGACGGGCAGGTGGTCGGGGACTTCGCTTCGTGGCCGCAGTAGTGGCACAGGGCGCTGCGCCCGCCCTGGTGCAGGGTGAGCGACACCGAGCAGTTCGGGCACATGGCCTGCTGCCCGCACTCGCGGCAGAGCAGGCTCGTCGCGTAGCCGCGCCGGTTCAGCAGCACCAGGCTCTGCTGGCCGCGCTCGAGGCGGGCGGCGAGCGCCTCGCGCAGCGCCGGGCTGAGCATCGCCTCGCCGCCCGAGCGCAGCACGGCGCGGCGGTCCACGATCTCGACGCGCGGCAGGCCCTGCGGCCCGACGCGGGTCGGCAGCGCGAG
>JBGASI010000518.1:0-3535 GCA_044229815.1 Vicinamibacteria bacterium
GGGCTGGGCGATCGGCCGCTGGGAGAGCCACGACCGCTGGCAGGGGCGATCCGTGTTGCTGACCGTCTACCCCGGCGGCGCCGTGCTGTGGCAGGCCATGGGCTGGACCCGCGGCATGCGCGGCCGCTGGGTCGGCTCGGACAACATCCTGCTCGACGACGGCACGCGGATCGACGTCGACCGCCAGGGCTTCGACAGCCAGCGGCTGCGCCTCGAGTGGCGGCGCGGCCAGCGCATGTACTTCCGGCGGATCGGTTAGGAGGACGCCATGAGGAGACACCCCGTCGTCCCGCTCGCCGTGGCCCTGCTGGCCTGCGCCGCGCTCGTGTCCGCGCAGGCGGAGGCGCCCGCGGCTGCCGCGCCGGCGCACGCCGCGAAGCCGGCGGAGAAGCCGGCCGCGAAGCCGAGCCACGACAGCCTCACGCTCGTCCGCCAGCGCGGCAAGCTGATCGCGTGCGTCCCGGCGCACGCCCCCTGGCTGATCAACGCGGCCGACGGCTCCTTCAAGGGCTTCTCCGTGGACCTCGCGAACCAGCTCGCGCAGGACCTCGGCGTCGGCGTCGCCTACGTGGTCAACGACGCCTCGGGGCTGCTCTCGTCGCTCAGCGAGGGCGAGTGCGACGTGATCGCGGGCGGGCTCTCGGCGACGCCCGAGCGCGCCCTCTTCGCGCACTTCTCGGACGCGGTGGCGCGCCACGACATCGTGCTGGTCGCGGACAAGGAGGCGGGCTCCGGCTGGCGGCGGCCGCAGGACCTGGACCGGCCGGAGATCAGTGTCGGCGTCGTCAGCGGCTCCGCCCTCGTGCCGCACGCGAAGCGGCTGTTCGCGAAGGCGAAGCTCGTCGAGCTCTCGGACTGGAACGCGCTCGGGGCGGCGCTCGCCTCCGGCCAGGTGAAGGCCGCGCTGCTCTCGGAGCCGCTGTCCGGCCTCGCCGTCAAGCTCGCGCCTGGGAAGCTGGTCGTGCCTCTCAGCGAGCCGCTCGGCTCGCGCGGCGAGGCCTTCGTCGTGCGACGCGGCGACCTCGAGTTCCTCGCCTACCTCGACACCTGGGTCGACGCGCACCGCAACGACGGCTGGCTCAAGGAGCGCCGCCAGCAGTGGTTCGTGGACCTCGCCTGGGTGGACCAGCCGTAGGAGGCACCGTGTCGAACCAACAGTCGCGCCGTCGTTTTCTCGGGAGCCTGGCGGGCGCCGTTGCCCTCGGTCGCGAGACGCTCGCGATGCAGAAGCCGGGCCCGGCCGGCATCCCGCTGCGGCCGCTCGGGCGCGCGGACGTCTCCGTCTCGATCGTCGGCTACGGCGGCTGGGACTGCCCGATCGCCGACAGCGAGGCCGAGGCCATCGCCCGCGTGCACCTGGCGATCGACGAGGGCATCACCTTCTTCGACAACGCCTGGGAGTACCACGACGGTCGCGCCGAGGAGGTGATGGGCAAGGCCCTCGCGGCGCCCGCTCGCCGCGCCAAGGCGTTCCTGATGACGAAGGTCTGTGCGCGCGACTACGCGGGCGTGCAGCGGCAGCTCGAGGACTGCCTGCGGCGGCTGCGCACCGACCACGTGGACCTGCTGCAGTTCCACGCGATCCAGTACGACGACGACCCGCAGCGCGTGTTCGACCCGGAGAAGGGCGGGCTGCGGGCGGCGCTCGAGGCGAGGCGGGCCGGCAAGCTGCGCTTCCTCGGCTTCTCCGGCCACCGCGACCCGCAGACGCACCTGCGCATGATCGGCATGCCACACGCCTGGGACACGGTGCAGATGCCGCTCAACATCCTCGACGCCCAGTACAAGAGCTTCGAGAAGGCCGTGCTGCCCGTGTGCCGCGAGAAGGGCATCGGCGTCCTCGGGATGAAGTCGCTCGCCGGCCAGGACGCCCGGCTCCCGCGCGACCTGAAGCTCGACTGGGAGCTGTGCCGGCGCTATGCCATGTCACTCCCGGTCAGCACGACCATCTGCGGCATGCAGAGCCGCGAGGAGCTGCTGGGCATGGTGCGGATCGCCCGCGACTTCAAGCCGCTCGTCGCGGCCGACGTCGAGCGCCTGCTCGGCGTCGCCAGGCAGCCCGCGCTGGAGGGCCGGATCGAGGAGTACAAGGACCCGACGAGCGGCTACGGCTGCAGCTACCAGGACGCGGTGCTGAAGTCGGGCCGCGGCTGAGCCCGCGGGCGGCCCGCGCGGGCGCCGTTCAGGCCCCCGCCGGCTGCAGCAGCTCGAGCAGTTCCTCGCGGCTGAAGACCTTGGCGAGGTGGGGGTCGTCGACGGCCACCACGTCGGCCAGCAACCGCCGCTTGTGGGCGATCATGGCGTCGATGCGCTCCTCCAGCGTCCCCTCGGTGAGGAGCTTGAAGACCTGCACGGCCCGCCGCTGGCCGATGCGGTGCACGCGGTCGGTGGCCTGGTCCTCGCGGGCCGCGTTCCACCAGCGGTCGTAGTGGATGACGACGGAGCCGCCCACGAGGTCGATCCCGGTGCCGCCCGCCTTGAGGCTGCCGAGGAAGACGCGGCAGCGCGGGTCGGTGTTGAAGCGGTCGACCACCCGCCCCCGCTCGGTCGTGGCGCCGGTGAGCTTCGCGAAGCCGGTGCCGGACGCCGCCAGGTGGCGCTCCATGATCTCGAGCATGCCGAGGTACTGGCTGAAGACGACGACCTTCTGCCCGCAGTCGAGCGCCTCGGCGAGGATCTCGACGAAGAGGTCCCACTTGCCCGAGGCCGCGGCGAGGTAGTCCGCCGGGCGGTTGCGGGCGAGCGCCGGGTGGTCGCAGATGCGCTTGAGCTGGTTGAGCAGCGCGAAGACGTGCAGGTAGGGCACCGCAGCGTCCGAGCGCAGCAGCTGCGCGCGCAGCGCCGCCCCCCGGGTGTCGAGCGCCTCGCGGTACAGCTCACGCTGCTCGTCGCTGAGCGGGCAGGCGCGCAGGTCCTCGATCTTCTCGGGCAGCTCGTGCAGCACCGCCGCCTTGAGCCGCCGCAGCACGAACGGGGCGACCCGCCGCCGGAGCTGCGCCTCGTCGGCCGCCTCGCCGCCAGCGTGGGCCCGGCCCTCCGCGCGCAGGTGGCCGGGCAGCACGAGGTCGACGAGCGCCTCGAGCTCGCCGACCTCGTTCTCGATCGGCGTGCCGGTCAGGCCGAGCTTCATCGAGGCGCGCAGCTCGAGCGCCGCCCGGTGCGCGTGGGTGTCCCTGTTCTTGAGCTGCTGGATCTCGTCGAACACGGCCACCGCGAAGGGCAGGCGCGCCAGCTGCTCGAGGTCGTTGCGCAGCAGCCCGTAGGACGTGACCACGACCCGGCCCGGGGCCGGGTCGCGCGGCAGCGACCGCTCGGCGCCGTGGTACACGCTGACCGCCAGCCCCGGCGCGTACTCGCGCAGCTTGTCGCGCCAGTGGCTGATGACCGAGGTCGGGGCCACCACGAGGAAGGGCGCCGCGACCGAGTCGTGCTCGACGAGCGAGAGCAGGAAGGCCATCACCTGGTGGGTCTTGCCGAGCCCCATGTCGTCGCAGAGCAGGCCCGAGAGCCCGTTGTCGTGGAGAAACAGCAGCCA
>JBGASI010000519.1:0-3535 GCA_044229815.1 Vicinamibacteria bacterium
GGACCGCTTCCAGTAGACGGCCGCAACCGGTCTAGAATCAGGGCCCGCCGCCGTCGCGGCGGGCCCTTCGTGTTTCCGGGGCCAGCGTTGGAGTGGCCATGACCGAGCCCATCTTCACCCTCGCGAACCAGCTCACCATGCTGCGCATGGCGCTCGTGCCGGCGTTCGTGCTGCTGGTCCTGAACCGCGAGTTCACCTGGGCGCTCGTCGTGTTCGTGGTGGCCGGGCTCACCGACGCGCTCGACGGCTGGGTGGCGCGCCACGCGAACCAGAGCACCAAGCTCGGCCAGATGCTCGACCCGGTGGCTGACAAGCTGCTCGCGGGCTCGGCCTACGTGCTGCTGACCTGGAGCGACGCCGTCCACTGCGCGCTGCCGACCTGGCTGACCGTCACCCTGCTCTTCCGCGACGGCATGCTGGTGGTCGCCGTCGTGGTGGTGAACCTGACGCTCGGCCAGCGGGTATTCCCTCCGTCGCGGCTCGGCAAGGTCTCGACCGCCCTCATCATCACCACCGGGGCCGCGGTCCTGGCCGCCAACGCCGCCGGCGAGTGCCCGGCCGCGCTGCGCTGGCTCTACCTGGCGACGCTCGCGGTGCTGATCGCCTCGACGGCCCAGTACGTCTACCAGGCGAGCGAGAAGCCGCCCCGGCCGGGAGCCGGGGCGGCGGGCCGGGGCTAGATCCCGAGCTTCCTGCGGAAGTACTCGATCGTCTTCGGCAGGCCCTCCGCGAGCGACACCTTCGGCTCCCAGCCGAGGATCGCGCGGGCGCGGGTGATGTCGGGCTGGCGGCGCTTCGGGTCGTCGACCGGCAGCGGCCGCTCCACGATCTTCGAGGTCGAGCCGGTGATCCTGACGATCTGCTCGGCCAGCTGCCGCATCGTCAGCTCGGCCGGGTTGCCGATGTTCACCGGGTCCGAGGTCTCCGACATCATCAGCCGGAAGATGCCCTCGACGAGGTCCGAGACGTAGCAGAGGCTGCGGGTCTGCGAGCCGTCGCCGAAGACCGTCACGTCCTCGCCGCGCAGGGCCTGGCTGAGGAAGGCCGGGATCGCGCGGCCGTCCTCGACGCGCATCCGCGGCCCGTAGGTGTTGAAGATGCGCACGATCCGCGTGGGCACGCCGTGGGCGCGGTGGTAGGCCATCGTGATCGCCTCGGCGAAGCGCTTGGCCTCGTCGTAGACGCCGCGCGGCCCGATCGGGTTGACGTTGCCCCAGTACTCCTCGCGCTGCGGGTGCACGAGCGGGTCGCCGTAGACCTCGGAGGTCGAGGCGGTCAGGAAGCGCGCGCCCTTGGCGCGGGCGAGCCCGAGGCAGTTGTGGGTGCCCAGGCTGCCGACCTTCAGCGTCTGGATCGGCAGCTTCAGGTAGTCGATCGGCGAGGCCGGGCTCGCGAAGTGGAAGATGTAGTCGAGCGGGCCCACCACCGCGATGTAGTTCGTGACGTTGTGCTTGACGAACACGAAGTCGCGGCCGAACAGGTGCTCGATGTTCGCCACGTCGCCCGTGGCGAGGTTGTCCATCCCGATCACCGAGAAGCCCCGGTCCAGCAGGTACTCGGAGAGGTGGGAGCCGATGAAGCCGGCTGCCCCCGTCACCAGTGCTCTAGGCATGCGTGAGCGCGCCCTCCGTGCGGCGCGTGTCGATCAGTACGCGTGCTTCTGGCCGAAGCCGCGGAACAGGGTCAGGACCAGGATCTTCAGGTCGAGCAGCAGCGACCAGTTCTCGATGTAGTAGAGGTCGAACTCGATCCTCTTCTCGATCGAGGTGTTGCCGCGCCAGCCGTTCACCTGGGCCCAGCCGGTCATCCCGCTCTTGACGCGGTGCCGGCGCATGTACTGCGGGATGCGCTCGCGGAACTGGCTCACGAACGGCGGCCGCTCGGGCCGGGGGCCGACGAGGCTCATGTCGCCGAGCAGCACGTTCAGCAGCTGCGGCAGCTCGTCGAGGTTGTGCTTGCGCAGCCAGCCGCCGATCGGCGTGCGGCGCGGGTCGTCCGAGGTCGCGAAGACGGGGCCCGTCTCCTTCTCGGCGCCGTCGACCATCGTGCGGAACTTGAAGATGTGGAACGTCTTGCCGTCGAGCGTCATGCGCTCCTGGCGCAGCAGCACCGGCCCCTTGCCGCCGCGCAGCCGCACGAGCAGCGCCAGCACCGGCAGCACCGGGACGAGCACCAGCAGCGCCAGCAGCGCGCCCGAGGCCGCCACGTCCATCAGGCGCTTGGCCATGCTGTTCCAGCCCTGCAGCGGCACCTCGTTGAGGCTGATGATCGGGATGCCGTCGAGGTCCTCGAGCGTCGCCTTGATCGTGGCGTACTGGATCACGTCCGGCACGACCTTGACGTCCAGGCACTCGTTGCTGAGGCCCTTGATGAGCGGGACGATGCGGGCGTGCAGCTCGGTCGGCAGGGCCACGTAGAGCTGGTCCGCGCGATGGGCCTCGAGCGCCTCTCGGGCGGCGTCGACGCTGCCGAGGATGGGCAGGCCCGCGTGGCCTTGCGCCGCGTCCGACTCCGCGAGGAAGCCGAGCACCCGGTAACCGAGCTCGCGGTGGGCGAGGAGCGCCTCGGCCACGGTACGGCCCAGCTCGCCGGTGCCGGCGACCACCACGCGCGTCACGTCCTCGCCGGCGGCCCACAGCCGCAGCCGCCAGGCGCGGATCGCGCCGCGGGCGGCCATGATGAGCGCCACGTCGAGCACGGCGAACAGGGCGAAGACCGCCTGGCTGTACTCCCAGCGTGGCGCCACCTCGGGCTGGTAGCGCCAGTAGACGCGCACGTACAGCGTCGCCCCCAGCGTGAGCGCCGAGGCGATCAGCACGCTGAAGACCGTGGCGAAGAGGTCGTCCACCCGGCTGCGGCCGCGGCGCAGGCGGTACAGGCCGTGGAAGTACAGGACGGCCGGCCACAGCACCGCCATCAGCGGCAGCAGCAGCAGGTAGTCGGCGAGCGGGGGGATGCCCTTGGTGACCGGGATCAGCGCGGAGACGGGCGGGGCGTAGAAGCGCAGGGCGTAGGCGAGCAGCCAGGCGACGAGCGTCGCCAGCACGTCCGAGAGGACGTAGGTCGCCACCATCACGCGCGTCTGGAATTTCAGCATCGAGGTCCCGCGCCGGCGAGGGCGGCCTCCACGAACGAGCGGATCTTCTGCTCGAAGACCTCCCGTCGGTGCGCCTCGGCCCTGGCCCGGATAGCCAGTTTATCATAGCGGGTCGTTTCGAGGGTAGCGACGGCCGCCCGCCGCGCCGCCGCGGTGGGCTCCCGGAAGTGCAGGCCGCTCCTGCCGTGCTCGACGGTTTCCGCCCCGCCGCCCTCGCCGTAGCCGAGCGCCGGGCGGCCGCAGGCCATCGCCTCGAGCGGCACGATCCCGAAGTCCTCGACGCCCGGCATCAGGACCGCCCGGCAGCCCCGGTACAGCACCCGAAGCGCGTGGGCGTGGCCGCGGCGGTGGAAGCGGGCCTCGGGGGGCGCGATCCGCCGATGCGCGGCATCCTGGGGGCCCGTGCCAACTATCAACAGCGGCCGGCCGCAGCCGCGG
>JBGASI010000026.1:0-16033 GCA_044229815.1 Vicinamibacteria bacterium
GAGGATCGCGGCCAGCCACAGGCCGCGGTTGTCCGTGTCGACGGCGGTGTTCCAGCAGTAGTCCGCCACCAGCGTGACCGGCATCTGGCCGGTCGTGCTCACCCGCAACACGCCGTCGACCACGTCGTACGGGTTGGCGAGCGCCCCGTCGACGCGCGTGTTCTGACGGCGGAGCGGGCTGGACAGCTGGTCGAGGCGATCGAACTTCAGGTAGGCGCCGACGAGTTGCACGCTCGAGGCGGCGCCGGTGGCGAGCTTGAGCTCTGCCGCGCCGCCGTACATCCGCGATTCGTCGTCGAAGACGTGGCTGCCCTTGGCGTAGATGCCGGTGAGGGCGAAACGCGAGAGAGAGCCCTGGCCACCGAGCTCGATCCCGGCCGCCCCGCCCTGCGGGCGCAGGTCGCGGTCCCAGACCATCTCGGTGAAGGGGATCGGCATCACGAAGCGGCCGCCCTGGGCCACCACGGGCCCGAGCTTCAGCTTGCCGAAGGCGAGGTCGAGCCGCACGTCACGCGAGCGGTAGTTGTCGCGCACGAGCGCCAGCGTCTCCTGGCCCGCGGGCGGCTTGTCGTTCTCGTCCTGGCTGTAGTTGAGCTCGCCGCCGACGCCGAACTCGAAGGGCCCCACGCTCAGCTCGAGGCGCGGGCGCGCCTGCAGCCGCCAGCGCTTCTCGTTGCTGGTGTCGCCCGTGCCGTCGGGGATGTCCTGCGTCCGCTCGTAGCGGAGCATGGCGTCGCCCGCGAAGCGGAAGCCCTTCTTCGGCTGCTGGAACACGTCGCCCGCGTCCTGCGCCGACGCGGGAACGGCCGCCGCGAGGGCGGCGAGGACGAGAGGCAGGCATCGCTTCATGCCGGGCGGTCTCCTTTGCTTCGTGGGAGGTGCGGAACGCGGACTCCATTCTAGCTACACTGTCGGCCGGATGCCCGAGCTGCGTGTCGTCGCCGTGATCCCGGCCCTCGACGAGGAGGAGGCGATCGGGGCCGTCGTCAGCTCGCTGCCGGCCCCGGTCGCCGAGACGATCGTGGTCGACAACGGGTCCCGCGACGGCACGGCGGCGGCGGCGCGCGCCGCCGGAGCCCGCGTCGTCAGCGAGCCGCGCCGCGGCTACGGCCACGCCTGCCTCGCCGGGATCGCCGCGGCCGGCGCGGCGGACGTGCTCGTCTTCCTCGACGGGGACGGCAGCGACGACCCCGCCCAGCTCGCGGACGTCGTGGGCCCGGTGCTCGAGGGCCGCGCCGACCTGGTGATCGGCTCGCGCAACCTCGGCCGTCGCGCAGCCGGCGCCCACCCCTGGCACGCGGTGCTCGGCACCCGCCTGTGCGTGGGCCTGCTGAACCTGCTGACCGGCGCGCGCGCCACCGACCTCGGCCCCTTCCGCGCCGTCTCGCGCGAGGCGCTGGAGCGGCTCGCGATGCGCGACCGCAACTACGGCTGGACGGTCGAGATGCAGGTGAAGGCCGCGCAGCGGGGGCTGCGCGTGCTCGAGGTGCCGGTCGACTACCGGCCGCGCCGCGGCGGCCGCAGCAAGGTCAGCGGCACGTTGCGCGGCACCGTCGGCGCCGGGACCAAGATCCTCGCCACGATCCTGCGTCACGCCTGGCAGGCGCCGGCGCTCGTCGCCTGCGCTGCCCTCCTCTCGGCCTGCGTGCTCGCCTGGGCCTTCGGTCCGCTGCCGCCCCGGCGCATCGCGAGCCACCTGGCGCTCTTCGGCGTGGCCTTCGCGGCGCAGCTCGTCGCGCTCGTTGCCGCGCGCGGGATCCGCCCGCGCCCGCTCGCCGCGCTGCTGCTGCTGGCCGTCGGCTGGAGGGCGCTGCTCGTCGCCGCGCCGCCGCTGCTGAGCAACGACATCAACCGCTACGTCTGGGAAGGGCGCGTGCAGGTTCACGGCGGCAACCCCTACCGCTGGGGCGACCGGCCGGAAGCCGCGCGCTGGCTCGCGCTGCGCGACGCGGTCTGGCAGGGGCTCAACCACAAGGACTACACGGCGGTCTACCCGCCGCTCTTCCAGCTGGCGACGCGGGCGGTGGTGAGCGTCCACGACTCGTTCACGGCGATGAAGGCGTTCCTGGTGCTGTGCGAGCTGGCGACGCTCGGGGCGCTCGCGGCGCTGCTG
This sequence comes from Vicinamibacteria bacterium, assembly GCA_044229815.1. GTDB lineage: Bacteria > Acidobacteriota > Vicinamibacteria > Fen-336 > Fen-336 > DATBSL01. The sequence goes on from JBGASI010000026.1 coordinate 2,114, forward strand.
CGGCGCCGGCGCCAGCCGCCCGAGCGGCTCCTCGTGCTCGCCTGGAGCCCGCTCGCCCTCGTCGAGATCGCCGGCAGCGGCCACAACGAGGCGTTCGCGATGCTCTGGCTGACGCTGGCGTTGCTGGCGCTGGCGGCCGGGCGGCCGCTGCTCTCGGCCCTGCTCGTCGGCGCGGGCTTCATGGCGAAGTTCCTGCCCGGACTCGTGGCGGCCGCCTGGGCGCGCCGCTACCGCTGGTGGCACGTCGCCGCAGCCGGCGCGCTTGCGGCGGCGCTCGTCGTGCCGTTCCTGAGCGGGCGGGAGACGATGCTGCTCAGCCTCTCGAAGTACTCGGAGTTCTGGACCTTCAACGAGACGCTGTTCGCGCCGCTGGCGGGCCTCCTCGGCCACGCGGGCGCGGTGCGCGCCGGCGGCCTGCTCAGCCTGGGCCTCGCGCTGGTCCTCGCCTGGAGGCGCAGCGAGCCGGTCGCGGCCGCCACCCTGGTCGTCGTCGCGACGCTGTTGCTGAGCCCCAACGTGCTGCCCTGGTACGCGCTGTGGCTCCTGCCGCTACTGGTACTGCGCGAGGAGCCGGCCGCCCTCCTCTTCACCGGCACCGTGTCTCTCGCCTACCTCGTCTACCCCGGCTGGCAGTCGGGCGAGCCGTGGCACCTCGGCTGGGGCTGGCGGCTGCTCGAGTACGCCCCGTGCGCCGCCGTGGCCGTGCTCAGCCAGCGCCCCGGGGTAGACTCGCACCGCCACCTGGAGGCGCCATGACCCGCCCGCTGCTCGCCCTGCTCGCCCTGCTCGCCGCCACCCCCGCGCTCACACAGCCGGCCGCGTCACCCGCGCCCGCCCGGCGGGCGATGCGCCCCGACACGGTGCTCTACGGCGCGGCCTACTACCACGAGTACATGCCGTACGAGCGGCTCGACAAGGACATCGAGCTGATGAAGCGGGCCGGGATCACGGTGGTGAGGGTCGGCGAGTCGACCTGGACGAGCTGGGAGCCGCGCGAGGGCGAGTTCGAGTTCGCCTGGATGGACCGGGTCGTCGACAGGATGCAGGCCGCCGGCATCGCGGTCGTGATGGGCACGCCCACCTACTCGATCCCGCCGTGGCTCTACGCGAAGCACCCCGAGATCATGGTGGTGCCGCTCGGGCAGCTGCGCCAGCCCTGGCAGTTCTACGGGCCGCGCCAGAACATGGACATCACGCACCCGGTCTACCGGGAGTACTGCGAGCGCGTGATCCGCAAGATCGCCGAGCGCTACGCGAAGCACCCGGGCGTCATCGGCTGGCAGGTCGACAACGAGACGGGGACGTACGGGACCGCGGGACCGAACGTGCAGGCCGGCTTCAAGACATGGCTGCAGGGCCGGTTCGGCAGCGTCGAGGCCCTCAACAAGGCCTGGGGCCTGGTCTACTGGGGGCAGCTGCTCGGCAGCTGGGACGAGCTGCCGCCGCGGGACGGCATCCGCAACCCCGGCTGGAAGCTCGAGTGGGAGCGCTACCAGCGCTCGCTGGTGACCGACTTCCTCTCGTGGCAGGCCGGGATCCTGCGCGAGTACGTGCCGCCCACGCAGTGGGTGACGCAGGACTTCCACGGCGCGACCCGCAGCGCGGTCGACTCGCAGGAGATCTCGAGGTTCCTCGACGTCGCCGCGATCAACCCCTACCACGAGACGCAGGACGCGCTCGACGGCTGGTGGATCTCCTTCATGGGCGACTTCACGCGCTCGCTCAAGCGCGCGCCCTACCTCGTCACCGAGACCAACGCCCAGGCGATCGGCTGGGACGCGAAGGGCCAGTTCCCGCCGTACGACGGACAGCTGCGCCTGCAGGCCTGGGCGCACGTGGCGAGCGGCGCGCACATGGTCGAGTACTGGCACTGGCACTCGCTGCACTACGGCCAGGAGACCTACTGGAAGGGCCTGCTCGGCCACGACCTCGAGCCGAACCGCGTCTACGAGGAGGCGACGCGCATCGGCGCGGAGTTCAAGCGGCTCGGCCCGCAGCTCGCCGGCCTGCAGCCGAAGAACAGGGTCGCGATCCTGCACAGCGTCGACTCGCACAACGGCCTCGAGTTCATGCCGATCTCCGACAAGGCGTCCTACCTCAGCGTCGAGGACCAGCTCCACAAGGCGCTCTACAGGCTCAACGTGGGGACGGACTTCGTCTTCGCCGAGCAGCCGGACTTCGCGGGCTACGACGTGCTCGTGGTGCCGCCGCTGTACGTGGCGAGCGACGCGCTGCTGCAGAAGATCGCGGACTTCGCCAGGGCGGGCGGCCACGTGCTGCTCACGCTCAAGAGCGGTTTCACGAACGAGTGGAGCACCGTGCGCTGGACGCGGGCCCCGGGCCCCCTGCGCGAGGCCTGCGGCTTCTCGTACCAGGAGTTCTCGAGCCTGAAGCAGTCGCTGGCGCTGAAGGGCGATCCGTTCGGGGCCGGCGCGGACAACCAGGCCTCGGTCTGGGCGGACATGGTCCTGCTCGAGACCGCGAAGCCGCTCGCCTTCTACGACCACCCCTTCTTCGCAAGGTTCCCGGCGCTCACCCGCAACGCCTACGGCCGGGGCAGCGTGACCTACCAGGGCACGATCCTGACGGACACGCTCGAGCAGAAGCTCGTCGCGGACGTGCTGAAGCAGGCGGGGGTCGAGGTCGAGGCGGACCTGCCGGCGCCGGTGCGCGCCCGCCACGCCGTCGCGCGCGACGGCCGGCCGCTGCACTTCTACCTCAACTACTCGGCCGTGCCGCAGGCGTTCGACTACGGCGGGAAGGCCGGCAGCGAGCTGCTCGCCGGCCGGCCGGTCGCCCCGCGGCAGAGGATCACGCTCGGGCCGTGGGACCTCGCCGTCGTGAAGGAGTGATGGGCAGCGGGCTTCTCGACGGAACCACGGCCGCCGGCGCCGTCCTGATCCTCGCCCTGGTGGCGGCGAGCGGGCTCGCGCTCGGCGCGGTGCGGGTGCGCGGCCTCGGGCTCGGCATCGCCGGCGTGCTGTTCGCGGGCCTGGCGCTCGGCCACCTCGGGGTGTCGATCGACGCGCGCACCCTGGACTTCGCGCGCGAGCTCGGCCTCATCCTGTTCGTCTACTCGATCGGCCTGCAGGTGGGCCCCGGTTTCCTCGCCTCGCTGCGGCGGCACGGGCTCCGGCTGAACGCGCTCGCGGCCTCGGTCGTCCTGCTCGGCGTGGCGACGGCCCTGGCGCTGCACTTCTTGGGCGGGATCGGGGCCCCGGCGCTGGCCGGCATCCTCAGCGGCGCGACCACGAACACGCCGAGCCTCGCCGCGGCGCAGCAGGCCCTCAAGCAGGTGGTGAGCGACCCGGCCGAGCGGGAGCGGCTCGTACGGCTGCCGGGCATCGGCTACGCCGTCGCCTACCCGTTCGGCGTCGTCGGCATCATCCTCGTGATGGTGGCGCTGCGCGCGGTCTTCCGCGTCGTGGTGGCCCGCGAGGCCGAGGAGCTGCAGCGCGGACTCGACGCGGAGACGCCCCGGCCGGTGCGGGCCAACCTCGAGGTGGCGAACCCCAATCTCGTCGGCCTGCCGCTCGAGAAGGTGCCTCTGCTCGGCCAGTCGCGCATCGTCGTCTCGCGGATCCAGCAGGACGGGGTCCTGCTCGTGCCGCGCCCCGAGACGCGGCTGGGGCTGGGCGACGTGCTGCTGGCGGTGGGCACGCGGGAGGAGCTCGAGGCGCTGCGGGTCGTCGTCGGCCGGGAGAGCCCGATCGACCTGCGCGCGATGCCGAGCGCGATCACCACGCGACGCCTGATCGTGACGCGCACGGGGGCCACGGGCCGGACGCTGGCGGCGCTCGACTTCGCGCGCCGGCTGGGCGTGCAGATCACGCGCGTCAGCCGCGCCGAGGTGGAGCTGCCGGCCTCGCCCGGCCTCGAGCTGCAGTACGGCGACAGCGTGCTCGCGGTGGGCGAGGCGCCGGACATCGCCAAGGTCGCCGCGGAGCTGGGCGACTCGCCGCGCAGCCTGCACTACCCGCACCTCGTCCCGATGTTCCTGGGGATCGGCCTGGGCATCCTCGTCGGCAGCTGGTCGTTCTCGCTGCCGGGCGTGCCGGCGCCGGTGCGCCTCGGCCTCGCCGGCGGGCCGCTGCTCGTCGCGATCGCGCTCAGCCGCCTCGGCAGCCTCGGGCCGCTCGTCTGGTACATGCCGCTCTCGGCCAACTACATGGTGCGCGAGCTGGGGATCGTGCTGTTCCTGTCGGCGGTGGGACTGCGCGCCGGCGACGCCTTCGTCGAGACGCTCGTCGCCGGCCCGGGCCTGCAGTGGATGGCCGCGGGAGCCCTGGTGACCCTGCTGCCGCTGGTCGTCGTCGCGGGTATCGGCCGCGGCGTGCTGCGCCTCAACTACCTCACGCTGTGCGGGCTGCTCGCGGGCAGCATGACGGACCCGCCGGCGCTCGCCTTCGCGAACGCCGTCTCGGGCGGCGAGGCCCCGGCGACCGCCTACGCCACGGTCTACCCGCTGACCATGATCCTGCGGGTGCTGAGCGCCCAGCTGCTCGTCCTCTACCTCGTCCGCTGACGCTCCGGGCGCCCGGAAGCGCCCGCCCGTAAACGCTATCTGCGCCTGAAGGAGCCACTCTCGCGAGGGCGGGCCGGCTGGTCTCCGCGTCTTCACGATTGCCGTTGACAGCCCGCGATCGGGCTGTCAAGCTCCCGAAACCCGAAACCATTTTCAGTTGGCCGCCGCGGCCGCCGCGCGGCGCCGGCTGACCTCGGATCGCGCGATCGACACCTGGCCACGGACGTGCCGCCGGGGCCGTCGGGCCGTCGCGTGGCTCCTGGATGACGAGAGGCCGGATGAAGACAGAGAGAACGTTGATCGCAGGAGGCCGGGTCCGCTGGGGCTGCCGGCTCGTCCTCACCGCAGCCGCCTGCCTCGGAGCGACGCCGGCCAGCCCGGCCGGTCCGGGGTTCGCGACGCTCGAGGCGGCCGGGGGCCAGGTGGTCGTGATCCGCCAGGGGCTCTCGCAGCCGCCCGCGCCGGCGATGGAGCTGCTGCGAGACGACGTCGTGGTGACCCGGCTCGGCCGGGCCAGCGTCCGCTTCCACTCGGACGGCACGGTACTCAGGATCGGCCCCGACTCCCGCGTCCAGGTCGACGAGAGCTCGACGCAGCGAGACGTCACCCTCTTTTTCGGGCGGCTGTGGGCCCACGTGGTGCGCTGGAAGGAGCGGCCGACCCGCTTCACCACCAGCGGCACGATCGCCGCGGTGCGCGGCACGGAGCTGAGCCTCACCGTCGAGGCCGATCACGACGAGACCCGGCTCGCGGTGCTCGAGGGCCACGTGCTCGCCCAGAACGACGCCGGGAGCCTCGAGCTCAGCGGCGGGCAGGCCGCCACCGCGCGCAAGGGACAGGCGCCCGCGCGCAGTGTGCAGGTGCGGCCGACGGACGCCGTGCAGTGGGCGCTCTACTACCCGCCCGTGCTCGCGCCGAAAGCCGCCCCGGCGGGACCCGCGGCGGGGTGGCAGGCGAAGGCGAACGAGTCGGCCGTCGCCTGGGCGAAGGGCGATCTCGACCGCGCCCTCGGCAGCCTGGAGGGCATCGTGGCCGACGAGGTCAAGGACGCGCGGCTGTTCACTTATCGTGCCTCGCTCCTGCTCGCCGCCGGCAGCGTGGAGCAGGCGCTCCTGGACCTCGAGCGGGCCCGGAAGCTGGCCCCGAACGACGGCGAAGCCCTCGCCCTCGAGTCGGTCATCGCCGTCAGCGGCGGCCGCAACGACGCCGCGCTGGCGGCGGCCCGCCGGGCCGTCGCCGCCAACCCGGCCTCGGCGACGCCGCAGGTCGCCCTCTCCTACGCCCAGCAGGCCGCGTTCGATCTCGCGGGCGCCCGGGCCAGCCTCGAGCAGGCGATCCGGCTCGAGCCGCAGAACGCCCTGGCCTGGGCCCGACTCGCCGAGATCCGCTCCTCGCTCGGGCAGCTGGGCGCGGCCCTCGAGGCGGCGCGCAAGGCCGTCGAGCTGGCCCCGGGCCTGGCGCGCACGCACTCGGTGCTCGGGTTCGCGCACCTCACCCAGGTGCGGACCGGCGAAGCCAGGGCGGCGTTCACCAGGGCGATCGAGCTCGACGCGTCCGATCCCCTGCCGAGGCTGGGCCTCGGCCTCGCGAAGATCCGCGACGGGGCGCTCGCGGAGGGCAGCCGGGAGATCGAGCTGGCGGTCAGCCTCGACCCGGGTCAGTCGCTCCTGCGCAGCTACCTGGGCAAGGCCTACTTCGAGGCGAAGCGCGACGACCTGGTCGGCCGCGAGTACGAGCTGGCCAAGCAGGCCGATCCGAAGGACCCGACGCCGTGGCTCTACGACGCCATCGCCAAGCAGACCTCGAACCGTCCGGTGGAGGCGCTGGAGGACACGCAGGCCGCCATCGAGCGCAACGACAACCGGGCGGTCTACCGCTCGCGGCTGCTGCTCGACTCGGACCTCGCGGCGCGCAGCGCGAGCCTGGGCCGCCTGTACGCGGACCTCGGCTTCCAGAACCTGGCCCTCGTCGAGGGCTGGACCTCGGTGAACACCGACCCCGGCAACTTCTCGGCCCACCGCCTGCTGGCCGACTCCTACGCCGCCCTGCCGCGGCACGAGATCGCGCGAGTCAGCGAGCTGTTCCAGTCGCAGATGCTCCAGCCCCTCAACACGACGCCGATCCAGCCCAGCCTCGGGGAGAGCAACCTGTTCCTGACGGCCTCGCAGGGGCCCGCCGCGCTCGCCTTCAACGAGTTCACCCCGCTCTTCAACCGCGACGCCCTCACGGCCCAGGGCAGCTTCCTGCTCGGCCAGGACGCCACGCTGGCCGGAGAGGGCATCGTCTCGGGCATCTACCGGAAGCTCTCCTTCAGCGCCGGCTACAGCGGCTTCAAGACGGACGGCTTCCGCGCGAACGACTCGCAGGACGACAAGATCGCCAACGCCTTCGTCCAGGCGCAGCTCGGCCCGAGCACGAGCCTCCAGGCCGAGGTGCGTCACCGGGACCTGGAGACCGGCGACCTGGGCCTGCACTACTACGAGGACGACTTCAGCCCGCTGCAGACGGAGAAGACCGGGGCCACCAGCGTGCGCGTCGGCCTGCGCCAGGACTTCGGGCCGGCCGTCACGCTGCTCGCGTCCTACATGCACTCGGACAAGGACATCGACTTCGCGCTGCCCTCCCCCGAGCTGGCCCAGAGTTTCGTCCTGGGCCGCAAGGAGAAGGCCGACAGCGTCGAGGGGCAACTGCTGTTCAAGTCGCCGTCCTTCAAGCTCGTGGCCGGTGGCGGCTACTTCGACGTCGCCTCCGACGAGACGACGACCTTCTCGATCGACGATCCCGACTTCGGCTTCACCGACGTCACGACCGGCGATTCGAAGATCAAGCACACGAACCTCTACGCCTACTCCTACGTCGCGCTGCCCGGCCGGCTGAACCTGACGCTGGGCGCGAGCGGGGACCTCTTCCAGCAGGACGGCACCTTCTTCTCGGAATTCCTGCCGCCGGGTGTCCCGGTCGGTGACCCGGTCCCCGTGGTGCCGGCCCCGGTGCTCGGGGAGAGGAACAAGTTCCACCCCAAGGTCGGGGCCACCTGGACGCTGCCCAGCGGGACCACGCTGCGCGGGGCCTGGTTCCGCACGATGAAGCGGACCCTGATCACCGACCAGACGCTCGAGCCCACCCAGGTCGCTGGCTTCAACCAGTTCTTCGACGACGCGAGCGCGACCGAGTCCGAGGTCTGGGGCGTGGCCCTCGACCAGAAGTTCGGGCGCAGGGTTTACGGCGGGCTCGAGTACACCGCGCGCGACCTGACGATCCCGCAGAACCTGCTCGAAGACGGCGTGACCTGGATCGTCACCGACAACGCGGGGACGGAGCGCCTGGCGCGCGGCTACCTGTTCGCCGCGCCGCACCGCTGGCTGACGTTCGGGGCCGAGTACCAGTACGAGAAGTTCGAGCTGGCCCCCGAGCTGCAGTTCTCGTTCAGCAGCGTCAAGACCCGTCGCCTGCCCCTGTCGGCGCGCTTCTTCCACCCCTCGGGGTTCGGCGCTTTCGTCGCGGCCACCCGCGTGGCGCAGGAGGGCGAGTTCCGGCCGGCCAACGGGACCGAGTTCCTCCCGGGCGACCGCAGCTTCTGGGTGCTCGACGCCGGCCTGCGCTACCGCCTGCCGACGCGCTTCGGCTTCCTGGTGGCCGGCGTCAACAACCTGACCGACGAGCGGTCGACGTACGAGGCCACCGATTCGAAGAACCTCGGCATCCGCCCGGGCCGGGTCGCCTACGCCCGCGTGGTGCTGGCGATCCCGTAGCCGAAAGAACGGCCGTGCCATTCCCTCCAAGGACGAGAGAGACGGAAGACAGTAAGGAGATAGAAGCAACGATGCGAAACCAGACGGCGTTCCTCTCTTGCGCAGCGGTGGCGGTGGCAGCCCTGCTCGCCGCCCCGGCGGCGATGGCCTCGGGCTCGTATTCCTGCTCGAGCTTCGCGCCGGCCGTGACGGTGCTGGCGGGCCCGTGCCCGGTGAGCAGCGCCAACCCAACGGCCTGCGAGCCGGCGGGCTCGGTCACGGGGCTGACCGGGATCAAGTACAGCGTCACGGGCAGTCCGACCTCGGTGGCCGCGCTCGTCACAGCGAACAACACGATCGTCTCGTCGGGCCAGACCTACGCGGCCTGTGTCGGAGACCCTGCGACCGGGCTCGGCAAGCAGTCCTGCCACGAGAAGGCCGTCGCCTTCGGCTGCAGCAGTGCCGCGGCCGAGTTCTGGGTCGTCGTCTCCGGCAACAAGTCCGCGGTCCTGCAGTCGGTGGCTGTCAAGAAAGGCTCCTGCCTCAAGTCCTTCGCCGTTCCCGGCCTCGGGACGGACATCAACCCGTTCCAGGCCGCCCAGAAGGTCGAGACCATCAACTTCAAGGGCTGCGCGGTCCGCTTCCAGTACGACGTCGTCACGGGCGCGGTCGTCAGCGCGGCCGTGGATCCCAGCCAGTCCACCAAGCCCGTCTGCGCCACCGGCCAGAACGACGGGACCTGCTGCGCCTTCAACGGCGGCGAGGACGTCAGCCACCTCGAGCTCACGCTCAACGGCCAGACGCTGGGCACAGGGCAGTTCGGAGAGGGCTACGTTTCGAGCGGCACGAACTCCTGCACGACGCGCGTGATCGGCGGTCGGGTGTACACCTGGGGCAGCCCCTGCCCTAACTAGGCTGGACCGCGCACCCACTCGTTCTCGGAGGATCCGGGGCGGCCGGTTACCGGCCGCCCCGACCTGTCTGCGGCCCTCAGCGTCCGGGGGCGTCCTTGACCGCCTGGGCGAACGCCTTCGCCGAGGCGTAGCGCTCCTCGCGGTCCTTCGCCAGGGCCTTGCCCACGATCTCGTTCCAGGCCGCGGCGATCTCCGGGTCGACGAGCGAGGGCGGCGGCGGGTCGGTCTTGAGGATCGCGAACATCAGCGACGGGAAGGTGTCGCCGGTGAAGGGCTTCCTGCCGGTCAGCAGCTCGTAGAGGATCACCCCGAGCGAGAAGATGTCGCTGCGGGCGTCCACCTTGTGCCCGTGGGCCTGCTCCGGGGACATGTAGGCGGGGGTGCCCATGACGCTCCCCGTCTTCGTCAGGTTCGACTCCACGACGCGCGCGATCCCGAAGTCCATCACCTTGACGATGCCGGTCTTGCCGACCATCACGTTGTCGGGCTTGACGTCGCGGTGGAAGACGCCGTTCTCGTGGGCGTACTCGAGCGCCATCGCCGCGCTGCAGACGACGTGCTTGATCTGCGCGACGCTGAAGCGCTGCTTCTTCATCCACTGGGTCAGCGTCTGGCCCTCGACGAACTCCATCACGATGTAGGACATGCCGAGGTCTTCCCCGACGTCGTACACGGTGACGATGTTCGGGTGGGCGAGCTGGCCGGCGGTCTGGCCTTCCCGGTAGAAGCGCTGGCGGATCTCGATCGCCTGTTTCGGGTCGAGCTCGGTGTCGACCCGGATCGTCTTGAGCGCGACCCGGCGGTTGATCACGGTGTCGCGCACCAGGTAGACGTCGCCCATGCCGCCGCGGCCGAGGTGCCGTTCGACCTCGTAGCGCCCGAGCCGCGCGCCGGGGGGAGCCGGGCCGCTCGGTAGGGAGTTCGTGAGCTGCGGCGAGCTGGCCGGGGCGGCCGTCGGGACGCCGTGCGCCGCAGAGGGAGCCAGCGTCTCGCCCGGCGGCGGCTCCGCCGCCGACCCGCGCTGGCTGGCCGAGAACTCGGTCGGCACGTCGTCCATGGTGCCGGGAGCCGGCGTCGCCACGAGGCCGGAGAGCGGCGAGCCGGACGTGAAGGGCGCCGGGGTAGGCGCGCCCGCCCCGCGCCCGGAAGTCAGCGGCGCCGGCGTCGGCATGCCGGCGATGCGCCCGGTCGGCGCCGCGAAGAGGCTGCCGCCGAACCCCGCCTGGCTGATCCGCTCCATGCGCTGGGCCACGTTCTCGAAGCTGGGATCGACGTCGAACACCTTCTTGTAGACGAGGAAGGCCTTGTCGCGCAGCCCGCGGTTCTCGTAGTCGAGCCCGAGGTTGAGGTAGACGTGCTTCATGTCCTCGCTGAAGGGGAGCTTGTTGAAGGTCGCGAAGGCCATGTCGAGCATGCCCTTCTCCTGGAAGCTCAGCCCGAGCAGCCGCTGGCTCTCCAGCTTCTCGGCCCCGACGTCGCGCGTCTCCTGCTCGCTCGCGCTCAGCCGCAGCGCGACGATCAGGCCGAGTGGCGCGACCAGCGCCAGGGCGGGATAGAAGGCCTTCAGCCAGATGCCCTTCTGCACGAAGAGGAAGCCGGCGCCCCCCAGGACGGCGAGCGCCAGGAGGGGCACTCCGGCCAGCAGCAGGGGCGTCTTCAGGCGGGGCAGCAGCCACACGCACAGCCCGCAGGCGGCGAGGAACAGGGCCCACTCCAGGAGCCAGGCCCAGGTCGGCGCCTGCACGAAGTCGAAGCGGAAGACGTTGTCCAGGAACGCCGCGTAGACGAGCACCCCGGGCGCCGCGACCGCGAAGGGGAAGTCCCGGTCGTCGAGGCCGTCCGCTGTGCCGGCGACCAGCACCGCCTTGCCGCGAAACGCCTCGTCCGGCACGTCGCCGCGCACGACGTCGAGGAAGGAGTACTGGGGGAAGGCCTTCTCGCCGGCGGCGGGCCAGTTGAGCAGCACCTCGCCCGAGGCGGAGACCGGGATGTCCCACGCCCCCATCTCGAGCGTGCCGTCCTTGAGGTTGACGTCCTGGCGGGCGGTTCCCGTGTAGACGCGCGCCACCTCGAGCGCGAGCGAAGGGTAGGCCTGGTCTCCGTACTGGACGACCAGAGGGAGCTGTCGCATCCGCCCGTCCTCGCCCATCACGGCCCTCACGTGGCCGACGGCCACGGCCGCCCCGGCCAGCACCGGGTCGGGCTCGATCAGGCTGGGAGCGGGGGGCAGGGCCGGCGAGGAGAACCGCGCGAGCGCGGTCGCGCGCACCGCGGCCGGGGCGGGCCCGCCCGGCGGTGAGGGGTCTCCCACCCGCGTGAACTCGTAGCCGAAGACGACGTTCCCCGCGGCCTTCATGGCGTCGGCCAGCAGGCGGCCGTTCGCCGCCTCGCGCTCGAGCGTCCCGAAGGTGAAGTCGAAGCCGATCACCCGGGCCCCGGCCTTGCCCAGGCGCTCCACGAGCGGGACGTACTCGCGCCTCGGCCAGGCGGGCGGGCCGAAACGGGCGATGCTCTTCTCGTCCACGGCGACGATCACGACCTGGGGGCTCGGGCTGCGCGTGCCGCGCAGGGACTGCCAGGAATCGAGCAGGACGAGGTCCGGGCGTCGCAGCGTCGGAGCGACCTCGGCGACGAGGCGCAACGCCACCAGCGCGGCGACCGCGATCAGCGTGAACCGCCGCACCCGACGTTGCGCGATCACCGTCTCGTCAAAGAGACGACTGCCTTCGTTTTTCATTTGGGGAACCGCGGCTATGCTAGCAGAGCCCTTCGGGCCGGGCCAGCCAGCGCCAGCCCCGGTCGGCCTGCCGTGCGCGGCTGCGGGGCGCGCGCCGCCGCGCTACCCTTGGCGCGTGAACCCCGGACCCCTGCTCGAGCTGTTCGAGGCGTCTTTGGCCGGCCGCGCGGGCGAGCCGGCGCTGGAGTGGGGCCCCGCAACGGGACCCGTCGAGACGCTGAGTTTCGGCGAGGTCGGCGCTCGGGCCAGCCGGATGGCGCGGGCCCTCGCCGCTCGCGGCGTGGGACCGGGTGACCGGCTCGCGGTGCAGCTCGCGAACGGCCTCGAGCTCGTCGACCTGTTCCTCGCCTGCCTGATGCTGGAGGCGGTCTTCGTGCCGCTGAACGTCCTCTACCGCGAGCGCGAGATCGCTCACGCGGTCGGCGACGCGGAGCCGCTGGCCCTCGTGACGACGCCCGCCTCGGCGGGACTCGTCCCCGCCGGGGTGCCCGTCTGGGACGTGGGCGAGCTCGTCGCGGAGGCGGGCTCGTCCACGGCACCTCCGACGCCGCGGACCGGTGACGTGACGAAAGGGGAACAGCCCGCCGTCATGGTCTACACCTCCGGGACCACGGGGCGCGCCAAGGGGGCGCTGCTCTCCCAGGCCGGCCTGGCGGCGAACGCGCGCACGCTGCTGCGCGCCTGGCACATCACGAGCGCCGACCGCTACCTCGCCGTGCTGCCGCTGTTCCACGTGCACGGCCTCGCCAACGGGCTGTGCTGCTGGCTCGCGAGCGGCTGCCGGATGCGCCTGGTCGAGCGCTTCGAGCACGAGCGGGCCCAGGCGCTGTTCGAGTCGTTTCGACCGACGCTCTTCTTCGGCGTGCCGACCGTCTACGTCCGGTTGTTGGAGCTGGAGGCAGAGGCCGCGCGCGCGATCGGCGCGCGGGCGCGACTGTTCGTCTGCGGCTCGGCGCCGCTGCCGGCCCACGTCTTCGCGGCCTTCCGCGCCCGTTTCGGCCACGCGATCCTCGAGCGTTACGGGATGACCGAGACCTTGATGACGCTCGGCAACCCCTGCGACGGCGAGCGCCGGCCGGGCAGCGTGGGGCTGCCGTTCGACGGCGTTTCGATCCGCATCGTGCGCGCGGACGGGAGGCCGGCGGACAGCGGCGAGGTGGGCGAGCTGCACGTGCGCGGCCCGGCCCTGTTCTCGGGTTACTGGCGGCAGCCCGAGGCGAGCGCCCGCGCCTTCGAGGACGGCTGGTTTCGCACCGGCGACCTCGCCGAGCGCGCCACCGACGGCTACGTCACGCTGCGCGGCCGGGCGAGCGAGCTCGTCCTGTGCGGGGGCTTCAACGTCTACCCGCGCGAGATCGAGGAGCTGTTGCTCGAGCAGGACGGCGTGCGCGAGGCCGCCGTGATCGGCGTGCCGGACGCGTTGCGCGGCGAGCGACCGCTCGCCTTCTACGCGGGCGCAGCCGAGCCGCATGCGCTCGAGGCCGCCTGCCGGAGGCAGCTCGCTTCGTTCAAGGTGCCGGTGGCCTTCGTGCGGCTGCCAGCGCTGCCCCGCAACGCGATGGGCAAGCTCGAGAAGACCCGGCTCGCGGAGCTTCCCTACTCGAAGTAGCCGCAGACGTCCACGATGGCGTGGGTCGTTCCGCTCGAGCCGTTCCGCAGCGACAGGCTCCCGGTCCCGTCCGTGGCGAGCATCACCACGGCGTTGTTCGCGCGGGTCACGCCGGCCCGGAAGTTGAGCGAGGAGCTCGACGAGAGGCCGTTGCCCGGCGCGGCGCTGAGGTAGCCGTTGGCGGTCGCGCTGGTCGAGGTGAGGTTGACGGCCAGGGCGCGGGCCGTGGAGGGCAGCGCGCACACGCCGGTCGCCTGGAACACGCGCCGTTCGCCCGCGCCGAGCGGCGCGCCGCTGCGCGTGTCGGCGAGCCGGCACGGCGCCACCGTGTAGAAGGCCGTCGGCGTCGGCACGGGAGCGTAGAAGTAGGAATCGGGCTGCGAGCCGCTGCCGACGGCCGGGAC
>JBGASI010000520.1:0-3524 GCA_044229815.1 Vicinamibacteria bacterium
GCTGGCCGCGCTGGCGCGCGTGGGCCTGCGGCGCGTGGGCGGAGGGCCCGTGCTCGACGTGGTGACGCGCGAGCCGCGCCTCGACCGCCTGCCGGCCCTGACCTGCTGGCCCGAGGACGGCGGCCCCTTCGTGACGCTGCCGCTCGTCTACACCGAGCACCCGGACGGGCCGGGCAGCGCGGGCCGCTCCAACCTGGGGATGTACCGCATGCACGTGCACGACCGGCGCACGACGGGCATGCACTGGCAGATCGGCAAGGGCGGCGGCTTCCACCACGCGGTGGCCGAGGCGCGCGGCGAGGCGCTCCCCGTCACGGTCTTCCTCGGCGGCCCGCCCGCCCTCGTGCTGGCGGCGATCGCGCCGTTGCCGGAGAACGTGCCCGAGCTGATGCTGGCCTCGCTGCTGGCGGGCCGCAGGCTCGAGCGCTGCCCGGGGCCCGGCGAGCACCCCCTGCTGGCGCAGGCGGAGATCGCGCTCACCGGCCGCGTGCCCCCGCGCCTGCGCCGGCCCGAGGGGCCCTTCGGCGACCACTACGGCTACTACTCGCTGCGCCACGACTACCCGGTCTTCGAGGTCGAGCGGCTGTGCCGGCGCAAGGACGCGATCTACCCCGCCACGGTCGTGGGCAAGCCGCGGCAGGAGGACTTCTACATCGGCGACCTGCTGCAGGAGCTGCTCGCGCCGCTCTTCCCGCTGGTGATGCCCGGCGTCGTCGACCTGTGGTCGTACGGCGAGACCGGCTACCACTCGCTCGCCGCCGCGGTCGTGCGCGAGCGCTACAAGCGCGAAGCGATGGCCTCGGCCTTCCGGATCCTGGGCGAGGGGCAGCTCTCGCTCACGAAGTTCCTGCTCGTGACCGACCGGCCGGTCGAGCTGCGCGACTTCCGCGCCACGCTCGAGCACGTGCTCGCGCGCACGCGGCCCGAGACGGACCTCTACGTGTTCTCGAACCTCTCGATGGACACGCTCGACTACAGCGGTCCCGCCGTGAACGAGGGCTCAAAGGGCGTGTGGCTGGGCCTGGGCGACCCCGTGCGCGAGCTGCCGAGGGAGTTCCGCCCCGAGCAGCCGCTGCCGCCGGACGTCGGGGACGTGCGCGTCTTCTGCGCCGGCTGCCTGGTCATCGGCGCGCGGCCCGCCGCGGAGGACCCGCAGGCCGGGCCCCGCCTCGCCGCCCACCCGGCCTTCCGGGGCTGGCCGCTGCTCGTGCTCAGCGACGAGCCCCGGCGCGCCGCGGCGAGCCCGATGAACTTCCTGTGGACCACCTTCACCCGCTTCGAACCGGCGGCCGACATCCACGCCGCCGCGACCCGGGTCCTGCGCCACCACGTCGTGCACGAGCCGCCGGTGCTGATCGACGCCCGCCGCAAGCCCTCGTTCCCGGCCGAGGTCTCGTGCGACCCGGACACCGCCGCGCTCGTGACCCGTCGCTGGAAGGAGTACTTCCCCGGGGGCGGCGTCGAGATGGGCGACGCGGAGCGCGCGCACCTCGACCCCGCCTGAGCGGCTGCTTCGCCGTGCGGGGCCTCAGCCCTCGCGGGAAAGACGCTGACGCTGCGCGAGCAGGGCCAGGCCGGCCGCGGCGAGCGTGGCGGCGAGCCAGCCGGCCCGCGCGGCCGGTGTCGCGGCGGCCCCCCCGCCCCCGTAGTCGAGCGCCGGCGACTGCCGCCCGGCGTTCAGCGCCAGGTACCACAGCGCGAGGGCCAGGGCGGTGAACGCCTTCGGCGTGCCCGAGGCGATCCCGACCGCGACGGAGGCGGCCGCGCGAACGCCCAGGCCCACGAGCGCCGAGACGCCGGGGCCCGGCTCGACGAGCAGCACCCGCAGGGCGGGCACGCCGCCGAGCACCAGGGCCACTGCCAGCGCGCCGGCGAGTTTCCACGAGGCGAACGCCTCCCGCCGGCCAGGTGCCGCGTAGACGATGCCGAGCAGCCCCGCGCTGCGTTCGCGCGTGGCGTGGTCCGCGAGCGCCAGCGAGACGAGAGCGAACACCACGGGCAGCAGGCCCGCGCGCACCTGCGTCGTGGGCAGAGCGAAGGACAGCGCGGCCAGCGCCAGCGCTGCTGCGGCGAGCAGCGGCCGCGCGCGGAACGTGAGCGCCGCGTCCGGGGCCACGCGCGCGAGGGGCACGAGAAGCGGGCGGACGAGGCGCCCCGCCAGCCGGCCCAGCACGGCCGGCAGCGCGAAGCGGCCGCCGGCGGCGGACCGCGTGCGCGCGGGGTCGAAGCGGCGGAACAGGACGAGCGCCAGCGGGAACAGCAGAAGCGGCGCGACGAGGCTTCCGGCCCGCGCCAGCAGCGCCTCGGGCGGGAACGACAGGCCGGGGAAGTGGATCGGCGGCCTCGTCGGGTCGCCGGGGGCGTAGCCGATCGTGAACTGGGCGCTGCCCACGATCGCCTCGACCTGACGCACGGCGAAACCCAGGCCCGTGTAGTCGAGGACCCGCAGGACGACCGGGCCGCCCGGTTTCCAGCCCTCGAGGCCGAGCGGGATCGAGGCGGCGAAGACGAAGAAGTAGAGCAGGTCCCCGAAACGGCCGGAGAGCCCCGGCGCGCACTCGAAGACGAGCGACAACACGCACACCCAGGCGATGCAGGGCAGGCCCAGCACCGCGAAGTGGGACACGTAGGCGAGCGGCTCGAGGGGCCCCTCGCCGCGGACGACCTGCATCGCCATGCAGGCGACCATGAAGCCGCCCCCGACCGTCGCCAGCAGCGCCAGCGAGCCGAGCAGCTTCCCGGCCAGGTACTCGAGGTTCGTGACGGGGCTCGCCGCGACGACGCCCGCGACGCGCGAGCGCACGTCCCGGCCGAGCGTGTGGCCGGCCACGTAGAACCCGAAAAACGACAGCGCGAAGCACAGCAGCAGCGCGGTCGCGAAGGCGAGCGTCGGCGAGGTGTACAGGGCGCGCGCGCCGGCCACCTGCAGCAGGCCCTGCCCGGGCCGGGGGTCCGGGATCATCAGCACCGCGGCGAGGGCCGAGCCCGCGAGCAGCACGGCGGCAGACCGACGGCGCAGGCGAGCGCGCAGGTCCGCCTGCAGGACGGCGCCCAGACGGTAGAGCGAGGGCATCTCAGGCTGCCGCGGGGGCCAGGTCGCCGTTGCGCATGAGGTGCAGGTAGGCGTCCTCGAGGTGGGGCTCGACCGGCGCGGCACCCGGCAGCGGGCGCTTCGCGCCGACCAGCCGGACGTGCACGCCGTCCGGCCGGCGCACCACGTTCGAGACCGTGAGGGAGGCCCGCAGGCGTTCGTACTCGGCCGAGGGCAGCACCGCCTCCCAGGCGGCGCCCGCCGCCGCGCGCAGCAGGTCCTCCGGGCTGCCGAAGGCCACGAGCCGCCCCTCGCGCAGGACCGCGATCTCGCCGGCGATCGACTCGATGTCGGAGACGATGTGCGTCGAGAGGATCACGAGCCGGCGGCCGGCGAGGCCGGAGAGCACGTTGCGGAAGCGCACGCGCTCCTCGGGGTCGAGGCCGGCGGTCGGCTCGTCGACCACCAGCAGGTCGGGGTCGGCGACGAGCGC
>JBGASI010000521.1:0-3517 GCA_044229815.1 Vicinamibacteria bacterium
GGCTCGCGCGTGGGCGCCCGGGAGCCCGACGAGCGCGTCGTGCCGAGCGGCCTCCGCGTGCTCGAGCGCGACCGACGCGATCTCGAGCCCCGCCTCCCAGACGGCGCGCGCCAGCGCAGGCGTGACGAGCCAGCCGTTAGTCACCAGGAGCGGAAAGTGCCGGCGTGCCGCGGCGGCCACGATCGCCGGCAGGTCGGAGCGCAGGAAGGGTTCGGAACCGGTGAAGCTGACGAGCAGCGAGGCGTCGCGGCCCAGCTCGTCGGCGACCCGCGCGCAACCCTCCCCGTCCAGCTCCTCGCCGGCCGACTCGGCGCGGTGCTCGCAGAGGTGGCAGAACGACTCGCAGCGCGGGGTCAGCTGCCAGCTGCAGTGCACGGGCTCCCCGCGCAGGTAGGCCCGCACCAGCCTCGCCTTGCGCGCCGCGGCCGAGAGCGCTGCCGGCCGGGGGCTCAGCGCGCCCACAGCGGGTCGCCCCAGAAACTGCCCGGGACGAGCAGCACGATCGCGATCACGACGACGAACGCCACGTCGTACGCGAGGCTGCCGCGCGCGTAGTCCCACAGCAGCAGGCGCACGGCCGGGCTGAGCTCCAAGAAGCCTTCTCCTCGTTCCCGCGAGGTTCGATCGTACACCACGGCCCCTCCGGCACGATTCAGCCCCAGCGGCCCACCTCGAGCGCCCCGGGACCGCCCTTGCGCCCGCTCGTCTCGGCCGGCACGTCGAACAAGCGCAGCACCGCCGCCACCGTCTGCAGGTGCGAGGTGACCTCGGGTGTCGTCACCCGCCCGCCGCCGCGCGCGATCGCCAGCGGCAGCGCGAGCTGGTCGGCCAGCCACGGATCGACGGCAGCCGTCTCGTCCTCGATGAAACGCAGCACGCGCCGCGCCGCCCGCTCGCCCATGATCTCCGGGCTGAGGCCCCTTTCGCCCAGGGCCGGAAAGGCAGCGCGCGAGCGCTCGAACACCGCCTCGATCTGCAGGAACGAGCCCGGCGAGGCGGCCGCCACCTCCACGACCTCCCACTGCGAGTCGATGCGCCGGGCCTCCCACAGCAGGCGCTGGGCCGCCTCGACCGCCCGCTTCGCGACGTCGCCCCGGAGCCGCGCAGCGCCCGCCACGCCCCGGACGGCGACGAAGGCCCCGCGCTCGGAGAGGTCGAGCGTCGCCGGCCGCGACCAGGGCCGGACCTCGCACTCCACGCGGCCCTCCCCGCGCGGCGCGAAGCCGGCCTGCGCCAGGCGCGGCAGCACGCCCAGGCCGAGACCCGCCACCGCCGGCGCCCAGTGACGCTCGAGGAAGTGAAAGCTCGGGCTGCGCGGGACGTGGGTCCCGCCGACGGCGCTCACCCGGCTCGGGCTCCCGGCGAGCGCCAGGATCGGCACGACCGTCTGCAGCACCAGGCTGGTGGCGCCCGCCGTCCCGATGTCGAACGCGAACTCCCCCGCCGCCGGCGCCCCCGGCAGGAAACGCAGGTCCGGCGAGCCGTCGAATGCCCCGTGCACCTCGGCGTTGCAGCTCAGGGCCGCCGCCCGCACCGCGGCGAGGTGCTGCGGCCGCAGGCCCGGCCGCAGCCGCTTCGCGCGGATGCGATCGAGGCGAAAGCCGCGGCCGGTGGCCGCGGACAGCGCGAGCGCCGTGCGCAGGACCTGTCCGCCGCCCTCGCCCTCGGCGCCGTCGATCGCGATCAGCTCCAAGCGCTAGGCCTCTTCCCCGGCCCGGACCGCCTCGGGGTGGAAGCAGCGCCGGCAGCGCGCCTCGTACTCCTTGGCGCCGCCGACCACGACGCGGTCGGCCGCCGCCACGATGCGCTGCGTGCGGTTCGCCGGCGCGCCGCAGCGCATGCAGACGGCGAGCGTCTTGTCGACGTACTCGGCGATCGCCATCAGCTGCGGCATCGGCTCGAACGGCACGCCCCGGTAGTCCTGGTCGAGCCCGGCCACGATCACGCGCAGCCCGCGGTTGGCCAGGGTGTCGCTGACGCTCGCCAGCGAGGCGTCGAAGAACTGCCCCTCGTCGATGCCGACGACCTCGGTCGCGTCCTCGACCAGGCGCAGGATGTCCGACGCGCTGTCGACCACCTGCGACGGCATCTTCATGTCGGAGTGGCTGACGATCTCGCCGACCGAATAGCGCACGTCGATGCGCGGCTTGAACAGCTGCACCTTCTGGCGCGCGATCTGGGCGCGCCGCACGCGGCGGATGAGCTCCTCGCTCTTGCCGCTGAACATGCTGCCGGTGATCACCTCGATGCTGCCCGGGCGTCCGGGCGGCGGGGGTGCGGGCAAGGCCGCCTCCTGTCTACTTGTTGACGCGCTCGACGTAGGAGTCGGTTGAGGTGTCGATCCGGATCACGTCGCCCTCGTTGATGAAGGCCGGCACCTGGACCACCAGGCCGGTCTCCATCTTCGCGGGCTTGCCGACGTTCGAGACGCTGGCGCCCTTGATCCCGGGCTCGGTCTCCATCACCTTCATCTCGACCGTGAGCGGCAGGTCGATGCCCACCGGGCGCTCCTCGTAGAACTCGATCGCCAGCTTGATGTTGGGGATCAGGTAGTCGACTGCGTGGCCGAGGATCTCGGCCGAGAGGCCCACCTGCTCGTAGGTCTCGTTGTTCATGAAGTGGTACATGTCGCCGTCCCGGTAGAGGAACTCCATCTGCGCCTCGTCCAGGATCGCCCGTTCCACCATGTCCACGGAACGGAAGCGGTGGTCGCTGATGGAGCCGGTCTTCAGGTTGCGGATCTTCGCCTGCACCAGCCCCCGCAGGTTGCCAGGCGTCTTGTGCTGGGCTTCAACGATCCGGTAGAGGTCGTTGTCGTGCTTGATGCACATGCCCTTCTTGAGCTGCGTCGCCTGGATCATCCCTTCACCACCTCGCAAAACCCCGTATTATACCTGCTTCAGGCGGAGGGTTCGACGTCGAGTCCGAGCAGGTCGACCCGCGCCGGAAACAGGCGCAACCCCGCGCCCTTCAAGGCCGCGCTCACCGCCTCGCGCCGGCCGGCCGCCCGCCCGCCCGGCGGGGCCCAGACCGCCACGATCCCCCCGCCGCCCGTCCCGCAGGCGCTCGCCGCGCCGCCGGCTTCGCGCACGATCCCCGCCACCCGCTCGATCGCGGGCGTCGTCCAGCCCGCCCCCAGCGACCGCCGGGCCTCCCACTCGTCGTTCAGCAGCCCGACCAGGTCCTCGAAGCGGCCGGCCAGCAGCGCCTCACGCGCCTGCCCCGCCACGCGGGCGATCGCGGCCAGCCCATCGCCCACCCGCGCGCCGCCGTCGGGCTCGTCGTCCTCGGCCGCAAGCCGGTCGCCGGCCGTGGAGGGCGCCCCGCCGGCGTCGACGAGCAGGAGCGACTCCTCGACCTTCGCGGGATCGACCGCCAGCCGTTCGACCCGGCTCGCCCCGCCGGAGAGGTGCAGGCACAGCACCCCGCCGTGGAGCGCCGCGTCCGGCCCCGCTTCGCCCACGAGCGCGGCCCGCGCCAGCGAAGCGGTCGCCTCGGGCGCCAGCACGCGGCCGAG